>NZ_CAWPNJ010000032.1:0-102652 GCF_963889195.1 Calothrix sp. FACHB-168 | reverse complement strand
TGTAGGTAAGGTCACCTGTAGATTACAGGTTAATAGGCTCTATGTGGAAGTGCAGTAATGCATGTAGCAGAGGAGTACTAACAGACCGAGGGCTTGACCTCAACATAATTCGTAATTCGTAATGCGTAATTCGTAATTATGGATTGCTAATTATCACAACATTGGTTTCGCGTTACTTGCAGTCTTCAGGGTTTTGTGAATTTTAGATTTTAAATTTGAGATTTTGGATTGATTAGTCCAATCTAAAATCTCAAATCCAAAATCCAAAATCGACAGGTTTTCCTGGTGTCTATTGCGCGGTGGAACCACTCTGACCCCATCCCGAACTCAGAGGTGAAACGCTGCTGCGGCGACGATAGTTTGAGGGTTGCCTCCTGCTACAATAGCTCGATGCCAGGTCTATTCATAAACACAAAAAGCCGCTTCTACACAAGAGTAGGAGCGGCTTTTTGCTTAGTGGGTAAAGCAG
This sequence comes from Calothrix sp. FACHB-168, assembly GCF_963889195.1. Taxonomy (NCBI): domain Bacteria; kingdom Bacillati; phylum Cyanobacteriota; class Cyanophyceae; order Nostocales; family Calotrichaceae; genus Calothrix; species Calothrix sp. FACHB-168. The sequence continues at coordinate 102,183 of NZ_CAWPNJ010000032.1, read as the reverse complement.
GCCTATATTAGGCAACCTTGAGATTTTCGATTTGCTGTATGACTGAAACTGCATTTGCAATGCCATTTTCTGCTTTGATTTTTGCGCCTAAGTTAGCTGCTCGTTGACGCATTGTTTTATCGGTCACTGCTTTTTGAATGGCTTGTGCAAGTCGTTCAGCTGTAAGTTGTTTACGTGGAATTGGTTTTGTACCAACGCCTAATTGTGCTACACGTTGTCCCCAAAAACCCTGATCTCCAAAGAAGGGAATAATAATCGTCGGAATTCCCGCCCGTAAACCTGCGGCTGTGGTTCCAGCACCACCGTGATGTACGACTGCTGCGACACGCGGGAAAAGCCATGAATGAGGTATGGAGTCTACAAGATAAACGCTATCTGGCAAATTTTCTGTCTGCATACCACTCCAGCCAGAGTAGATGATAGCTCGTTGTTGAGTTTTTGCTAGGGCTTGTAAAACAAGATTGGCTGTTTCTTCTGGATTGCGGTTACCCATACTGCCAAAGCCAATATATACAGGGGGTGGCCCCTTGTCCAGAAATTCCATGAGGGCTGAGGGTGGAGTCCAATTAGGTGCAGGGTCTAAAAACCAGTAGCCTGTAACGACGGTATTTTGCCAATCTGATGGTTGGGGAATTACAGATGGGCTGAAACCATAGAGAGTTGGATAGCGATGGAGATGGCTGGACTTGTAGGGGCCTAAAAATGCTGCTGGGGGTAGGTTTAGCACTTGCTTTCGGGCTAATGTATCGCCTGTACGAGATCCTTGCCACATGATTTGTCTAATCAAATGATGGGATAGCCAATTGACAGTACCTCCGAACCTACTTAGGGAGTGGGGAAAAAGAACACCAGGAAATGTTTGTGTTGGGGTAAAGGGAAAGACGTAGGCTTGTAGCAAGGGAATGTCCAATTTTTCGGCTAGTGAAATACCAAGGTATAGTCCCCCAACTCCTGCTACCAATAAATCCATGTCTTGACAAGCTGCTAAACCTGCTTGCGCCCAATTGATAGCTGCACGTTGGGTTTCTTTTGCTGTGCGGGTGGTAATCGCCAGAAAATTTCCTTTATCCAAAAGATCTCGCATTTCCTGAGTTTCGATGATTTCTTGAACATTACCCTGCATTGGACAAAACTCTAAATCATAGGAACTCACTAGCCCAGCAAAGTTTTCATGACTCAATAGACGTACAATGTGACCTGCTGCTTTTAAGCCTGTTCCTAAAGCAAGGTAAGGTTGAACATCCCCTTGACTTCCCAAGGCAATGATAGCGATCCGCATAATTGGCGCTCCTGTTGCACATGATTAGCGATCATTAGCAAATAAATGACATTTATGTCATATTGACGATAACGTCATTTTGATGATGGCGTCAACGCTAAGGTATGCTAAGTTCATTGCTATTTTTCTGCCTCAATATGAAGTCATCGCGTCGAGCATCTATAGGTTTAGAAAAACGAGAACGGACACGATCGCGTTTAATTGAGGCCGCCTATCAGGTATTTGCTAGCAAAGAAGCAGATGCTGTGACTATTGACGACATCATTGCCGAAGCAGGTGTGGCTAGGGGAACTTTCTATAACTATTTCCAGACTCGAGAGGATGTGCTGAAAGCAGTTGCAGCATCCCTCAGCGATGAGATGAATCAAAAGATTTGGGCGCATTCTGTGGCGATTGAAGATCCGGCGGAAAGAATGGCGATCGCACTCCGGCAATTTCTGCATCAAGCAAGACATGATTCTACATGGGGATGGGTAATTGTACGGATGGGATTAGTCGCAGCACCATTGAGCGAAACTATAGAAAGGGGCGTGATGACTGATTTGGAAGCGGGTATAAGAATTAACCGTTTTCAGATTGATAGTCTACAAGCCACAATTGATTTGATTTTGGGGACAGGGCTGATGGCAATGCGTAGTATTTTGGCGGGAAATACAGCGCCAGATTACCCCGAACAAATCGCTAAAATTATTCTCAAAACTTTAGGGGTGGCTGATGCTGAAGCGATCGCATTTAAAGTTCTCGAACCACTATCAGCACAGTTGCCGGATAATAAGTTTTCTAGCCTTTAAACTGTTCTCAATTTATGAACAACACAGGTAAAACACCTGTCTCATTAGGGCTGTTGGGTGCAGCTGCCTTTATGGTAATCGCTGATGTGCGAGTAATTGACCCACTTTTGCACATCATTGCTGACGAGTTTAAAGTTGGTGTAGGTAGTGCGGCAATTATTGTTAGTGCTTACACAATTCCCTATGGACTATTTCAATTAGTCTACGGGCCATTGGGCGATCGCATTGGCAAACTCAAGGTAATTACAGGCGCACTCACAGCTTTTGCTGTAGGAACTGCGGCTTGTGCTTTTGTGCCAAATATTATTCTTTTAACTTTACTGCGCTTCCTCACAGGGATGGTAGCTGCGGGAATTATCCCCGTTACCCTGGCTTATATTGGCGATAATTTCCCCTACGAACAACGCCAAGCTGCTATCGGTAAATATTTGAGCGCACTAGTATTAGGGCAAATTCTCGGCGGGAGTTTAGGCGGTATTTTTGGCGAATATCTCAGCTGGCGAGAGATATTTTTAGTCTTTGGGGTTGTATCCCTGATGATTTCTATAGAATTGTGGCGGAAGATTGGCAAACTAAACAATGAGCAATATTCCCAAGTACCTTTTGGTTGGGCAACATTCCGGCCTTATTTTCAATTAATCACCCAACCAACTGCCCGAACTGTAATGATTGGCGTATTTATCGAAGGTTTTTGTTTATTTGGGGGATTTGCTTATGCGGGTGCATTCCTCAGAGATAGATATAACTTACCTTACGTGACAATTGGTTTTATCATTAGTGCTTTTGGCTTAGGTGGACTGATTTATAGCCGTTTTGTCAGGTGGTTCGTAGGGAGATTGGGAGAAAAGGGGCTGATGGGATGTGGTGGGGCGTTTATGTGTATTTCTTTTTTAGCGATCGCATTATTGCAAAATTGGGTGCTATTTATCCCCTGCAATATTCTCATGGGATTAGGCTTTTATATGATGCATAGCACATTGCAAACCCAAGCCACAGAACTAGCACCAGAAGCACGAGGAACTGCAGTGTCCCTATTCGCCTTTAACTTATTTATCGGTCAAGGAATTGGTGCAGCAGCCTTGGGCAGAATTGTTGATAATTATGGCTATGTTCCTTGTTTTTTGATTACAGGAATTGCGATCGCTTTACTTGCTATTTGGCTGGTACAACAAGGTAGGAGCCATCATGCCTAAAGTTCACGTTAATGGAATTGATTTATTTTATGATATTAAGGGAATAGGAGAGCCTTTATTATTAATTCCCGGCTTCTTTTGCGATTTTACCTACTGGTCATTGCAGATGTCTGCACTGGTGAAAAATTATCAGGTAATTCGCTTAGATAATCGCGGTTTTGGGCAAAGTTCTGCACCCGATAGTCCCTATACGATTCAGCAGATGGCAAGTGATACAGGCGCACTGCTAGAACATATTGGTATAGAAAAGGTACATTTAGCAGGCCATTCAATGGGGGGTCATATTGCTCAAGAATTAGCTTTAGCTCACCCAGAAAAAGTAGAAAGTCTCATACTTCTTTCATCTTTGGCTAAGGGTGATACTTTATTTAAAAATATAATTTCTACTTGGGGCGAACTCGCCGATAAACTCGACCTCAAACTTTACCAGCAAGTTATATTACCTTGGATATTTACTGATGAGTTTTACTCAATTCCTGGGATGATTGAGATGATAGTTAATCTGGCGATTAATTACCCATTTTCTGTCACGCCTCATGGACTTTATCATCAAAGTCGCGCTATTTTGGCTGCTGATACTAGCCAACGCCTCAAGGATATTCACTGTCCGACGCTAATTTTGCTAGGAAAACAAGATATTCTCACGCCAATAAAATTTTCTCAGGAATTAGCGCAAGGTATACCCAACGCTGAACTCGTAGTTCTGGAACGTGGTGGACATGGTTTCTTGATTGAGACACCAGAAGCTGTGACTTCAGCAATGCTCAAGTTTCTTTCTCAGCTTCCGAAAACAAGGATGCCTTTGATGTAGTCAAACTACAGCAATATACATTAAAAGCTAAACCTAGTATTTATGAAATCTACCGCCCTAGCCTTAGCTGTGATCGTTGGTGCGCTTACTATTAGCCAAAGTGCATACGCTAACCAAAAAAAAGTTCCGACTACTGCAAAAACTCAAGATAGTCAGGCTGCGGTTTTAGCCACTAAACCAGTCACATTCCTTGGGCGGTGGGGTTATAGCCTTAATGAAGATAATAATGTTTCTCCAAATGCCAATTCAATTACCCTAGAACAAAGCAGAGAATGCGGTAAGCTGAATCCGTTTGATATTATTAAAAACCCAAATATCTTATTTACGCCTTGCGAGCAACCAACTAAGAAAACAACTGCTCAACTTTCTGAACCAATTGAATATTTAAAAGTACCGCCTCTTGATTCAGGAATTAAGGTAACTGTTTCTAACTTTTAATTAGTGAAAATGGGCATTGGGCATTGGGCATTGGGCATTGGGCATTGGGCATGGGAAATACAGATTTTAATGTTTGGTTTTGAGATTTTCTCGTGAGTGGCTGACTACGAAATAGTCCAACATTAATAGCACCCCTTTAAAGTGAATTTAGCGGGATGTTAATTAGTCAGGTTTTAAAAATAAGCCAGTTCGAGAAACAATGTGTCATAACAATTTGAAAAAACAATGCGACAGATGGTAGGGGCATGGCAATGCCCATTGGTGTCAACTTAAGCTAAAAATAGCCTCTGTCTTAGCTTTGCTATCCGCCTGAGAATGAATTCTCAGGCTAATAACCCAAGTCTACTAAAGTAGACTCAAGATTTTGAAGATATTTAGTCATCTTGAGATGACTTTGACTATTAGCAAGGAACTTCAGTTCCTTGCGGTAAGCGGGTTTTGGTTAAGTTGACACAGGTGGGCAATGCCATGCCCTATAAAATATATTGATGTACCACAAAAGCTATTTAAATTAGTTTCAAGAGGATTTGAAGAAAAAATAGAGATGCATCCTTGAGTAATCGCTCAGAAAGTAAATTTTTGATTAGAGATAAACCAGCTTTTAAAACTTGCGCATATTTCGACTAACTGGATCAAAACCTATACTAAATCGTGTGCTTTCATCGTAATAAGCACCAGTTAAATCGGCTCCATACAACTTAGCATAGTTCAGCTTTGCTCCCCGAAGATTTGCTTCATTGAGCTTGACACCACTTAAATTTGCTCTAGTTAAGTTGGCTTGTGCTAGGTTAGTTCTACTCAAATCTGCTCCCCATAATTTAGCTTTAGCTAAGTTAGCTCCGCTCAAGTCGGCTCCCCATAAATTGATTCCTGGTAAGTTAGCTGCAATTAATTTGACTTTAATTAAATGTGCGGCGGGAAAATATCTTTCTCCTTCCGTATAACGGCGGATTAATTCTGCTGCGTCCATGCTTATTTCACCTTTTTCAATAAATAAGAAGTAATCGCTTCCCATTCCTGGTTGAGTTCCCCAGAGAATTCTAGCTGATTGCTACGTCGATACCAGTAACGAGCATTACTCAAATCCCCTTCTTTGCGGTGCAAATAAGCATGAACCCAAGCGCTGTCAGCATCACTGGCATTTTGCACTATTTCATGAGCTTGGTTCCAATTACCCTTTTTGTCATAAAACAGTGCTTGTAGAGCTTTTGGCAGAGTTTCCAGGGATAATTGCTGTGTTTCGATTAACTGCTGAAATTCGGTTAAGTTTACCATTGTTTCTCAAACAGTATCAACTCTCTATTTTTAAGATACTGCCTAGTTTGTAACTAATGAAGACAGATCATAATTATTTTGCTAATAGCTCTAGTCAACAGGTGTATATTTATGTTTTTCTATAAGTAGAAATATCACTATTATTAGTTTTAATGGTAATATTTATACTCAGTTAATTACATATTTTTACTTGAAAAACAACTATCAAAAGAAATACTTGTACTCACAAGATTAATTGTCACAAGTAATTAGAGGAATAATTTATGGTTCAAGTCAAAATTTACGGTATTAGGGATTATTTAAACCCCATCAAGCAACAACTTTCTGATGTGATTCATAGTTGCGTAATGGATGCATTACAATTTCCTGCAAATAAGCGATCGCATCGTTTTTTCCCCTTGGATAAGTCTGACTTTTATTACCCGGCTGGGCGCACTGAGCGTTATACTATCATCGAGTTGAGTATGATTGAAGGGCGGAGTGTCGCCGCGAAAAAACAATTGATTAAGCTGTTGTTTGAGCGATCGCTTTCTGTAGGGATTACGGCGCAAGATTTAGAGATTACAATTTTTGAGAACCCTAAGCATAATTGGGGTTTTCGCGGATTACCAGGTGATGAACACGAATTGAATTACAAAATTGAGGTTTAGCAAAATAGCTGCATCTGGAAGTAGCCAAAACTCTTGAGGCTGTTCTTACAGATGCTTTTTGCTGATTTAAACCTGTAAAAGCGTTAATTTAGCGGATTATAGTCTGACAGTAGCAGATCTAAAAGTTTGCGTTCCGATTGAGTTAAATTCTGAGCAGCTTTTTCTAGTTCTTGTAATTTCTGGTATATTAAATCGTGTTCAAAGGTTTCAATTCGTTCTTGGAGTTCTCCATAGAGTTCTTGTAAAGTAAACTCAGTTGCTAAAGCTAAGGCGATTTGTTCTCTATCTTTACCTAGCGAGTGACCTTGGAATTGATAATTACCTTGAGAATTTTGGGATAATAGCCCTAGCGCGATCGCTAATAGCAAAGTTTGATAAGCTAGCTTCAATTCCTGACTAGAGCCGATTTCCTCAGGAATTAAATCGGGAATGTTTTCGTCTGGCGCTGGATGTTCGCTTTGAGTGCGTTCATAACAATCGCGGTAAAACTCTATCTGACTGAGAAAATAAGCCGGAAAGCCTAAAGAACGGGTTAAAAGAGCTAAATGTTGCTCGTCTTCCCCTAACAAAGCTGTTAAAGTCCGACTAAAACGACTGTAAATTGCAAAAATTTCTTCCTTATCTTTAGCTCCCACCCATATTGTTAGCTCTCGTTGAGAGGTTGGGTTTAAATGTGCATCAATATCTTGCAACCGTAGCAAGAGTTTAGCATTATCATATAGCTGATTTAAACGTAAGCTAGCACTGTGAGACGCGATTAAATCTGGTTGTTTTAATACTTCTGCAATTGACAAATTAGTTAAATGCTCAAACTGTTGACGCGCAAATGAAATGAGTAGATTTTGAAATTCTCCCACAGACATTTGCCAGGATTGCGAACGCTTTACCTGTTCCTGAGTGAATTTTTCTGTGGGTAGTTTAGCTAAGAAATTCTCGTAATAACTATCAATATCTGTATCTGTCAGCACTGACAGGCGAATTTCTGAAAAGCTAGTTGTCGCTTTGTGATGTTGAGCTAGTAAATCATCATATATTCTAGAGAAGTTAGTAAGAGTTGTACGTAAAGTCTCGGTTTTTTGTCGAGCTATTTTAATTAAATAATTTAACGATTCAACGCGGAGATTTTGCACATAGAGGTCGTATTCTAATTTTAGTTGCTCGTTATAATTGCGGCGTAATTCTACAGCCGTGGCTTTTAAACTGCTTTCTAAGCGTTGAATTTGCTTTTGGACTTTTTGAATGCGATCGCGGATATCACTGCTGTATTTCAGCCAAACTATCCCTAGATATGTTAAAATAAACACCGCAGTTCCTAGCAGATGATTAGCTAAGTTAGCCCAGATATTTTGCAGTAATAACCACAGTATTGACTGGCTGAAAATACCTGTGAGAATCACCAGAGCCAGGATAAAAAATACAACAATACTAGGGAAAATTACTAAGTATTTAGTCCGAAAAAGGCTTTCTTCGGCTAGCAGTTCACTGAGTTTATCGGTATGGCTTTCCAGTTGATTCTCAATACCAGATAGATGTTTTTGTGATTGTTCAATTTCTGCTCTGGCGGTTTCCCGTGCGTGAGCGATCGCTATTACCCGGAGTTGTCGCGCTTGTTCGCTTTCCGTATTTACGGCTTGTTTGTAATTTGCGATCGCAGTTTCTAGCTGTTCTTGAATTTTATCTACTTCCGAACTGTTTTCTACAGTAGAATCTTGTAATTGTTGCCGTTGTAATTTTAAGGATAAAACTTGATTGAGTAGCTTTTTCGATGCTTCTTTATCAATTGTTACCTGCAATCTAGAATCGAGAAATGCTTCCGCAAATCGCAATTGAGTCACAAGATTTTCTGGTTGTTCGCTAATTGAATCGGTTTGCAGTTCTAAGTATAAATAAGTTAATAAGTTTAATAACTTAACTGCTTCATTTAAACCTCTAGGTGTAGCATCAATATAGCGATTAATGCTGTCATCTAAAAAATTTGCTAAAGTTTTTTGGGCTTGTTTACTAGAATTTTCTAATGTGCGTTTATAAGCAAGTAATTCGCGATTTTCAAATTGTTGATAAGCACGCTGCAATTCCATGCCATATTCTTTCGCCATACCATTACGGATATCAAGGCGTGGGTTAAAATCTTGCCATACTGGTTTACCGTTATCTCGTTCTAATTGAAGGAAAGCATTATTAAATTCATCACTCAAGACTAAATCTTTAGCATCTAATAGCCATTTGCGATTTGCTTCGGGAGTATATTCTGCTCTGGGTAAAAACTGCCTCATAATGATATCAGCAGCTAAAGCACTACTTAAACGAGTAATTATTGTTTCTTTGGGAAAAAACAATTCTCCATAACCAAAAGTACTGTAAGCAGGTATTTTTCCTCTAACTTTATGCGTACCAATTAACAAGCCATTGGTTTCTGGTTCCAAAGTTAAAAAACCTGCAAATGCATCAGCATAACTGAGTAAATTCTCTTTGATTCCCCCGATTCTTTCATCAATTAGCCAGCAGTTATCAAAAGGTGGTACTTTTTGGTTAGCTGTAATGACTACACCACTAGTCATTTTGTAATCTAGCTCTTTGAGAAATGTATAAGCAGCGCCATAATCAAAAGCTGTAGCTTGGTTAAATAACCCTGGTAAAAGCAATAAAGCCTCTAAACTGTGAGGTGTATCTGTGAAATATTTAGTAAATAACCAGCGCATCAAACGTACTAGCTCAAATACTACTCCTGGTGCAAAATTATTGCTAGCTGAGAGCATGAGATAGACGCGATGACTATTGCTAATTTCTATTCCCTGGCGTTTAGCAGCAATCGCTTCTGGTAATTGATTTAGGGTTTTGAGTAAATCGATTAGTTGCGTTTGTAGTTGGTTCGCAGCTTGGTTAAATTGAGTGCGGATTTGGGAGACAGCAGCTTTTTTACTGTGGGTTTGAGCTAAATCAAAACTTTCATCAGCAAATTGATCTAAATCGGTGCTAAAGCCAAAAGTTTGATTATCCCAAGTTAAAGCGTAAGTTTGAATTAAACGACTTTGGAGCGTCGATAATTCTTGCAACTGGCGTTTAATGGCTGCACAAAAAGCAGCACTGTGCGGATCGAGTGCAATTAAAATAGTTGGTTTTGGCATGAGGCTAATCTCTACATAATCACATCCAAATCTTCCAGGTAGGCTTCAATTTCTTGAATTTCCATTTCTACCTGTTCTTTAATCTGAGCATCTACCTTGTTTTCTCTTAAAACTTTATTAATTTGGTTGATATATCCCTCCAAAGCTAATCTTGCTTTATCTTTATCTTCGTGGGTAATACTTTCAACTTTGTCAGCAATTTCTTTAACTAAAAGCTGGTTACCTTTAAAAGCTTTAAATGCGGATTTGCGATCGCTTCCCAAAGGTAAAACTCCGCCTTCTAACTTTCTGGCTTGATCTGTATAAACGGAGTATTGTCTTTTCTGATTGACAATCAATTTATATGGCTCTGTTGCTAGCGCCAAAGCAAACCAACGCAACGCCCCACCGTCATCTTCTGGGGGAATTAAATTAGCTAAATTTGTCCACCGCCGATCTAAGTGTTTGAAGACTTTATCTGGATCTAGGTAAGCTAATTCCATATCTTTCATACCGTTAAAGGCAAATAAAGGTACACCTATTTCTACACGAAATAAAGTAACTTTATGAGGTTCGCCGGTGGGGACAAAAGACGGATTTGTTCTGCCTTTTGGTACTCTGCTTGCTAGAGGTGGACTGCTAAAAATGGTTTTATTACTTTCTACGCCGTAGTAATAAAATTCTGTAATGACATGCTGCTGTTTAGCAGGAATTTCTGTTTCTTGATACTGCCACAAAGGTACTGCTAATTTACCGAGTTGTTGTAAATCTTCTCCTGCATCTTCGGGATTGCTATCTGCTAATACTTCCTCAACAGTCATGCTAGTTAGAGGTAGGTAAGTTTCATCTAAAAATTCGATAAATTCATCCCTAACATTTTCAGCTTTTTTATCTGCCCAATGGCTCAAAGTTTGAGATTTTTCTCGATACCAGCGAATGAAATCTTCACCTGTAACTTTGGGGCGTTTGGATTCTAAATTAACGCGCTGGATGGTATGAATAAAAGGATTATCGTTACTTACTTGACGACTAATATCTTGATAACTCTGCTCGATATCGCGATAAACTTTATCTAGGTTGCTGTGTAGACGCTGACATTTTTCTTTAACGACATCTACCTTATTACGCAACACACCATAAAGTTCAGCAGCTTTATCACATCGCTTCCAATGTAAATAAATCTTCCATTTGTGATCCGCTCGTTCTTTATATCTTTGACAAGCTGCTTGGATATTATTCTTATTTAAAAAGAATGCTTGAGCCGCTTCTGTAATTTTTTCTTCTTGTGGTTCTAACTTCAAATTGTTGAAATTAAATTGAGCTTCTTGAGATTTGCGCTGTACTAACTGCTGCAACTCATCTAGTTTTTCGGAAATTTTGGTTAAAAAATACCAAACGTAAGCTAAACCATTAGGACGATTAATTCCCTTTTCCCAACCATTAACAATAGCAGAAGTAGCAGCTTGATCTAAACGTTGAAGATTGGCTGTTAGTTCTTTGGCTATGCGTTGTTCAAATTGGTCAAATTGCCGCTTGTAGAGTTCCTTAATCTTGAGTAAGGATGTGCGATCAAAGACCATTTCACCAATTCTAAATTCTGGTTTAATTTGTCCAACAGATTCGATTTCTGTTAACGCATTTAAAATAGTAGTTTCTGCTAACTTACATTCTTGCAGAAAACGCTCAATTTCGCTATCAACATCAATGTTAATCGTCGTTGCCATTAACTCATTTTTGAGCAATTTTAGAGCGTCTTCTAATTTCATCCGCTCATATTTTTTGGTTGGTAGAGTTAGGGTAGCAAAGCCAAAGCTACAATAATTAATTTTTCGTCCTCGGACTGTTTCACCAGTTGCGATGTAAGCACGAATATTATCGGCAACGTTAGCCGCATCTAAACCAATTTGCGAACCAATTTGTACATATAAACCATCAGCAACTAAATTTTGTAAATCATCAGGACGGTTAACTACAGTTCCCTTTTTATTGACACCATCAATTAAAAATACTGCGTCAAAAGGAGGGCGATCGGCTTTAACTTTACAAATTCCATAATCGACTTCAATTGCATTTGCTGGTGATAATCCCCAAAAGTGTTCAATTTCTTTGAGAGCGCCATAAGCATTAGATTTAACTAAATGAGTTTGGGGAAGATTAGCAAATACTCTTGGTAAAACAAATACTCCTGTAACATTAGAAAAACTATTAAGATATTGCCTAGTTAAAAACGCCACATCTAAAAATGTGCCGCTCCCTGTTCCACCTGCTATACTACCAACAATAAAAACTTCGACACCATCACGATTAGAAACTTGAAAATTATCTGAATATGCTTGTGTATTAGTGCGAATTTCTCTGACAGTATTGATTGCTTGGGCGATTAAACCGTTAATATCGCCAACTTTAGCAAATAATGCTAACCTTCCCCTAGCGCGAATTTGTCCCGCACCACTAATTAAGCTAGTTGCTGGAATATCTTTCGGCCACCATTCGCTGATATTATCGTTACGTGTTAAGGGTATGGGATTAGCAACAGAAATTGCATAAAGTTCATTAGGTTCTAAGAAAACCTTATTACCATCCGGTGATTTTTCTCGTTCTTGAATATTTTCTGTAGTATCAATAGAAAGAAACCGAATAATTTCTGGTACTGAGCCATAAACATCTATAAATCGCTTTTTCAGCTTGAGTACCACTTCATAACCTGTTCCACCTAACCCAATGACAACGGTAGGACGAAAGACAACGGTAGGACGCTCAACCCTGTTAGTAGACATGCACTCTCCTATGAGATGATTTAAAAGTTTGTTTGCTCGCTATTTGGCTCAAATGGTCTTTGATGCGCAATCCAATTAAATTGCAGCTTTACATCACCAATTTCGATAATGTCCTCGTCGTAAAGTTCTTCTGTATTGATTTTCTTAGTATTGACAAAAATTACACCTTTCAAACACTGGATAGAAATATTCTTTTTACCTGCACGCCAAGCTACAACTAACTCAGCATCAGCATCGGTATCCGCAATTGCTGGTATTAAATTACTGAGACAAACTTTACTTTGATGCAGGCGAGTCAGGCTAATCTCTTCGTCGTCTAAGGATTTTGGTAGTGGTTTGAGGACTAACAGCGCTCCTTCTAAGCGATTGCGCGTGCGTAAATCTTCGACTAATTCCCAGGGGGTTTTGCGTTGAATTAAACAAATGGCGATGAGAGTAATTAGCAATAGCAGCAGCACTAAGAGCGTCCAAGTGATGATTTTGCGCCCCAGTGGAATTAAAATATTCAGATTAACTTCTGGATTGATAGGACTTGCAAGGGAGTTATCTGGCTGTAATACCAAGGTGAAGTTGCGTTTACCTTCAGAACCGCGATCGCTTACTTGAAATTGCAGAGGAATTTTCGTTTCCCCAACTTGCAAGGATATAGGTTTTGGCGATTCTATAACAGAAATATCTTTAAAATTGCCTTGCAGTTGTAATTGAGCAGTTGTGGCGATATTACTCTTAACTACTAAAGTTTGAGTTGCTGTAGATTGTCCAACTTCTGTAGTCCCAAAGTCTAACTTTGTCGGGGAAAATTCCAGCGTTGGCTTAACGGTGACAGGTAAATCAACAGTCATAGGCGCGATCGCATTATTTGCTGTCGTCAGCACCAAGCGCAAGTTATGCACGCCTCCCTGAACCTGGGCTGGTATCTGTAAGCTTAAAGGTATGCTTTTGGCTTGATTTGCAGCTAAATCAATTGAGCGATCGCCAGAAGTTAAGCTAATACCACTTTGGTGAGGATCTTCCAGTTGTACATTAACTGTAGAGTTAACATTACTAATGCTATTAATTTTGATTTTTTTAGTAGTTCCGGGTAAAACTGGCTGCAAATTTGTTCTAGGTAAATTTACATCTAATTTCGGTTTAACTAACACTGGGCGAATATTTTGCGCCAGTCTATTTAACTGCACCCCTCCCGGATCTCTTAATACCAGTCCTTTACTACAAAGTGCAGGATTATTCGCAAATTCATTCAATTGTTTCTCGTGTTCTTCTAATCCTAAAGATACGAAAAATACATAAGGTTTACATTGTTGTTGGGTTAAAAGTTGAGTGCTGCTAGGGATAGAAACAGGATTATCAATACCACGTATATCTTCTAATCCATCAGTTAAAAATACTATGCTGACAGTCCGCCCCAGAGAATTATCGCGTTGATTTAAGATAGCGGAATGTTGTAGCGCTTGTTGTACAGCTTTTCCTGTATGAGTCCGCACGCCATTTGCCTGAAGCGAGTTAATTATTTGCTTGAGCTTTCCTCGGTCGGGATTACTATTAATAGCGATATCATTAGCATTGAGAGTGACATCTTTGTCAAAACTATAAATAGTAACTGTATCGCCTAATCTGGCAGTATTTACAAACTCAGTAATAGAATTTTTTACTTGCGAAAAAATATTCTTTGTACCGCCTACACCACGCATGGAAGCAGAAGTATCTATGACCACAATCCAGTCAATTCCTCCTTGAGGATTGCTGGATGCAATAGATAAGTCAGGAATTGACATTAAACTCAAAACCGCAATACTTTGGATTGAGATGTATTTCCTCCAATGCTTGAAGTATTTAAAATTCATTGGTAGATTGCTCCAGACATACCAGCGATAAAACTATATGCGACAGATTGCAATTCTGCTGACTAAAAATTAGCAGCAAAATTGGTCATGTTTCTTTTATGAACCACAGAAATAAGATATTTTGAGTTTGTAATTGCAGAAATTAATCTGTAAAACTTAATTATTAATTTTTGATGCAATTCTATTAAGAGCCAGAAGCAGTTGATAATTTTTCATATCTGACTGAATACATAAGTAATTAATTTTTTTGAAATTATCATCTACATTTCAGCCCAATTAGGCGGAATCTATTAAATAGATGGAATATCAAGTTATATATTAACTACTTGATTGCCAAATGTCACGTTTTATTAGATACAAGTGAAATTACTGCTATAATAAAGCTAAACTAATTGATGAACTCCGCAAATATATAGATATTAATTGAGATCGGAAAAAGAATAATTTTATATTTAAGTTGAATTCGCCTTGACAATAATACTGATAAATTGTTAATCATGGACAAATCGTTAAGGGTGGGGAGACCCCACCCCGAAATGCGATCGCTCTAAATTCTCCCTTCGGCTTTCGGCTTTCTGAGAGGAACAATTTCAAACTCGAACACAGCAATTAGGCGATCGTCAATATAGACTTGAATTCTATGTTTACCATCAGGATCGCCAGGTGCGATCGTCCAAAAATTCTTAATCACGCCATCGGTAGTATTTTGTGTGCGCTTCGTTACTGCTTCTTTACCATCTGGGGAGATGTTCAAGTCTTGTCCGCTATCTACACCCCAGGTTTCTGGACGTTTTGGTAATCTAAGAATTTCTCTCCATGTTACAGCACCTTTGTAATTTTTGAGTTGAATTTGCCAGCCATATTTAGTTCCTTCTTGTAGGGGGACTCTAAAGGTAGGAATAAAGGTGGTTTTACCTTGGGAATCAACTCGTTGTACGCCAAATTCAGCTTTATTGACAATAATGGGTTGAGCATCGCTTTGGGGAGAAGCAGCGACAACTTGGATTGGTTCAGCAGCTACGACTTCAGCCATTAACCAAGAATAAGTTACTAAAACGGTAACAGCCCAAATTCTCATCAACATAGTTTTTTCTTCGGCTCTTTTTATATTTATTTCTCACCTTTTTACCTATCCTCCGGTTGAGGTTACTCGCAATTAAAGAGAATTATTTTTATGGAAAAATATACTAAATTCAGCTAATAGCTAAATTTTAAACACGAGGTATACCAAGTAAAAAAAAGTTTCTCGTATCAGAAACTCCATTTGACTGCGGAAACTACTATAACGAGTAGTAGGTGTAGGTGATGGATATGCATCCATATCTAAGTTTCTAGCCATCAGTACCGCGCGTTTCATGTGCAACGGATCGCTGACAATGAGAAATTTATTTAATTTAGAATTATCTGCTACAGAACGAGCATTTTTGAGATTTTGATAAGTCGTGCGCGATTCGGTTTCAGTGAGAATATCATTTAATTTTACTTGTCTAGCTAAAGCATAATTTTTGCCAATTATTGCTTCTGCAGCTTCATTAGGTTCGCCAACTCCCCCAGTAAAAATTAATTTCTTCACCTGCTGATTTTGATACAAATTAATTGCGTGATTTATTCTTTCACGAAATACAGGAGATGGTTCTTCTCCCCAAACGGCTGCACCTAAAACAATAGCTGCTTCTGCTTTAGCCGTATAGGTTTTATTACCGTACAAATAAATACTGATAGCTGTAGATGTAATTGCTAACAATAGAGCAGATATGAAAGCTAGTAAAATCAGCATCAGCCATCGTTTTTGTGATTTTGTCATTTGTCAGAGACGCGATGAATCGCGTCTGTACAATTGTCCTTCTTCCTTCATCCACCTTCTACCAAATTCCAGAAATAGCCATCGGGAGAACGGAAGGAGAAACTTGTCTCGCCAAATTCGTTAGTGACTATATTCGTGATATTTTGGGCTGAACTGTTGTGAATGCGATCGCAATATTTTTCAATCCCTCGCACTCTGTAGGTATATAATGACATTCCCAAGCTACCGGGTTGTGCGGATTCAAAGCGTGACTCTAAATTGATGCTTTCGGGGAAGCGAACGATGTAAAGTCTACCACTGCGGGCAGCCATGAAGTCATAAACAGAAGAACGCGGATCGTCAAAGGCGGTAACAATAAATTTTTCCCCAGGATTAAGGTCAAAAATATCACGCCCTGCCGGGGAAGCTTCATAGGTAGTTTCGACATCATCGCGTACACGCAACAAACCTAAAACATCTTCGTAAAAATTCAAGGTTTCTTTGCTGTCATCTTGAACAATTAAACCCATGTGGGTAAACTGGCTAGTCTTAAATGCTGCATTAGAGTTAATTTGTCCATAATGGGGCATTGTATAACCAAATCTTTGGAAGAAAACTTGTCTTGATAACGGTTGTAATAACAATATTTCTCTTACCCCAACCGCAGGTTCAGTAAAAGGTTGGCTTTTTCTATCTTTGTTATAAATTATTTCCCAATAAGGATGTGTATAGCGAATATCCCAACCAGCAGCTTTTGCTTCATCGGCATGATTTAAAATAGTTAAGATATCAGCAGTTAAGGCTGTCGCCCAACGATTTCCCTTAATTTTCATGGAAGCTGTTCCTAATCCCCGATTGATGGGATTTTGCCAAATCATTAAGCGAATTAATCCATGATCCGCATCTTGGTGGTAAAGGCGAATTGAACGTAAAGCTGAATTCACACCATATAATTGCTTGGCGACATCTACAGATAATTCCCCGACTTTACCAATCCGATAACCAAATTGTTCCCAATATTGAATTGCATAAATTGGGTCTGTAATTCCAATACATAGTTCGTAGATACCTGTAATTGTAGATTGTGGTAATTGAGTCATATTTCATTAATTGATAAATAATTATGTAGAAAATTCCCATTAAGCAGAACACATTAACACCAATTTCATATAAAGCTGCACCTAATAATCTTACAAAATATAAACCTCCAAAAAAACTCCGCGTACCTTTGCGTTAACCTTCGCGTACCTTTGCGTTTTAAAAAAAAATCTACTTTTAGGCATCTGTAAATGGCATTGCATAATCATGGAATAATTGTCTCACGCAGAGACGCAGAGACGCAGAGAGAATTAGGAGTTGAAGAATTTTAAATTTTTCATGCCCTCATCCCAGTTTTATAAATAGTGATGATAATTTTGAGATTGCCACTATCTCCAAGTTTCAGTTTACAAATTAAATAGGAGTAATATACCAAACATGAACAAATTTTTACCTAACTATTTTTTAAGTTGGCTAGTTGGTGTATGTTTATTATCACCACTGACTGTGCAAGCAAAATCGGACAATCCTAACGGCTCTCGCAATGAACCACAAGCAGGATGGAGTTTATGGCGACCAAAAGCACAAGCTTCTAAGGCTGATTTTAATTCGGGTTTTTCTAATTTAGAGTTAGGGGGATATTTAGATTTTGAGAATGCTTGTAAAACTGATGCGGGGTCTAAGAAAATTACATATTGGTTTAGATTGAGTAATTCACTTCAGCGAATTGGTACAGGACAGGTAGAATCTGGTTGTTGGGTTGGAGGACGTTTTTTGCATACATACAGCAGCACTGCAATTAAAACGAGTTTGCAGAATGTGAATTGTCTGCGGGTTGATACTTACAATAAACAAGGTTTGGTAATTAGGGAGGAACCTAGACAGAATTCCCGCAGCTTGGGAACAGTAGCTCACGGAAAAACTGTTAGACTGGATAGTTATCCAGCCTCTATTGTAGAAGTGGATGGGAAAAATTGGATTGCGATCGCGTCTCCGAAAGAAGGTTGGATTTCTGATGGAAGTTTTGCTAGTCGGGGAAATCTCCGGTTATGTTCTGCGAAAAAGCGGTAACTGAGATTTTTCCTAATGTTCCCTAATTTCAATGTTTCTCGGCTATCAGTTTTTTGGACTATTTGTTTGTAACATAGCGATAAAAAATAAAATCATCAAGAAGCTTGTTAACCTCTGGTACTTTCTAAGGCAGGCGCATCTTCAAGGATAGTTATTTTAATTAATAAATAAAATAATCAAGTAATTTATTATTTCCTCTGCGTTCTCTGCGTCTCTGTGGTTCAATAAATTAATTTAAACCGCAGAGACACAGCGAAAAGTCTGAGCGGAGGCTTCCTCCGATGGCTTCGCCAACGTCTCCGACGAACAGAACTTTTCAAGACAGAGGACGCTGAGAGAAAAAATAGATTTGATAGCTCATCTAAAAAAAAGAATATTTAGAAATTAACAATTTAAAATCATATATTTATTGTAGGGGTTTAGCAATGCTAAACCCTCATAATGTCGATATTTTCACTTAGTCTGATTAACAATACGTTCTTGATATTCTTCTTCTGTTATCATATCCTCTTTGCTCTCTAATCGATCTACAAACAGGATACCTTCAAGATGGTCATATTCATGTTGAAATATTCGCGCGACAAAATCAGTTAATTCTTGTGTTTGTAAATTGCCATAACGGTCTGTATATTCAACTGTAATTTTTTGATATCTTGGCACAAATCCTCTAATTCCAGGAACGCTTAAACAACCTTCCCAACCTTTTACTACTTCGGGAGAATGAGCAATAATTTTTGGATTAATCATTGCAGTAGGTGCCATTTCTGGCGCATGGGGATATCTGGGATTAGGACGCGATGCGACAATAAATAAACGATGAGATTCGGCAATTTGTGGTGCAGCAATACCTACGCCATTGGCTTGAGCAACTGTTGTAATTAAATCGTCAATGAGTTTTTGGATTTCTGGGTTGTGGATATTATCAATTGATGTGGATTGCTGGCGTAGGATAGGATTACCTATTTGAATAATTGGCAGTAAATCAGACATTTAATTAACTCCTTTTTTAGTATTTGTATATATAAATTTATTTGCCTAGTGGCGTGGCAAGCTTAAAATGTTGCCATAGAATTTGCTTGTGGGGTGGACAGCGTTCGACTGAGCGCTCACGCCGAAGTCTTGTCCGCCCAGGACGGGCGAGACGCCCATCCCACAAGAGTTTTATTAATGCATTATTTTAACCTTGCCAAGGGTATACAAGATTTTTAACACAATTTTAAATGTAGATTCAAGTTGAATAAATAACAAATAAACACACATTATTGATGGGTGTTTATAACAGGTTGATGAGTTACAAAACCTAATTTTAACTATTTCCTTCCACAGAAAAAACTACCCGAAAGCCACAAATTCTCAATCCACCGTCTGACTCATTCCAACTGCGACTAGCGCTGCGACAAAGTTCTGCGCCAAAACTCCAGGAACCACCACGGAGTACGCGACGATGAATATCACCACCTTCTTCCCAAACTCTAGCGTCTGCGGGTGCGCCTTGATAATTATTGTGCCAAGGATCGGCGCACCATTCCCATACTAGCCCGTGCATGTCGTACAATCCAAAGGCGTTGGCAACTTCAAAACTACCAACGTTGGTGGTTTCTTTGCGGTATTTGGTATCGCTGTAACTACAACTGACTAATTCTGGGGTAATGGTTTCCCCAAAGTGAAAGGATGTCTTAGTTCCAGCGCGACAAGCATATTCCCATTCAGCTTCGCTGGGTAAACGATATTCGCGTCCGGTTTTTTCGGCTAATCTTGCACAAAATTCCACCGCTTCATGCCAAGATACATTCTCGACTGGACGATTGGGGCCTTTATTTTTCGAGGGGTTGGGATTTAATGATTGTTTAATTTTTGGTAATGCGGTGACAACTTTCCACTGTGCTTGGGTAATTGGATATTTCCCCATGAAAAAGGGTGCGACTGTAACTAGATGTTGGGGACGTTCATCAGCATCACCTTCACATTCTGGGGAACCCATCATGAAAGTACCGCCAGGAATTGAAACCATTTCTAGGGCGATCGCTTTTCCCAATTCTTCGGTAAAGTATTTACTATACATGCGATCGCGGTTTACTTCTCTACCACCTGTGTCTACTGTGACGACATCAAATTCAAAGTTTTGTAAGGAAGGTAGGGGTTTGATGGGTTTTTGTTGTTTTGTCTTTGGCGTTCCCGTGAGTAATAGGCGCTGAGAAATCGCGAAAATCTCTGCTTCTAAGCTGGATGTGGTGGTAGATTTTAAATCATTCAGGACTTCGTTAGCTGTTTGATATCTATCTTTCGGTAAATGTTGCAGCAGTTTATCCAGGATTTTCGCTAAACCATCACTAATGGTAATGCCATGTTCTTGTAATTTCTCTGGCCATAACCATTGAGCATTCATGGCATCATACAGATTATCTTTAATGTTGCCATCACCGTTTTGTAAGGGCAAACATTGAGTTAATAGGCGAATACAAGTTACACCTAAAGCATATAAATCGCTAGCATGACAAGCAAAACCAGCCATTTGTTCTGTAGGCGCATAACCAATTGTATAAATGACTGTAGCTTGTTTGGCTAAACTGGTTTGGGTGACTTGTTTCGCGCCACCAAAATCAATTAATACTGGTTTCCTATCGCTATCGCGGCGAATAATATTTTCTGGTTTAATATCTCGATGAATTACATTGCGTGAATGAATAAAATCGAGAACTGGCAATATATCAGTTAATAATTGGCGAATTTCATTTTCCGTAAAGCATTGTTTTTGAACTTCTTGTAACAGGGTTTTACCTTGAATAAATTCTTGGACTAGATATAAACTAGAACCTTGTTCAAAGTAAGCTAATAATCGGGGAATTTGGGTGTGATTTTCTCCTAATTCATACAGCCGAAATGCTTCTTCTTTAAAGAATTCTGCGGCTTTCTGACGTTGTCCTGTACCTTGAACTTGAGGAAAAAATTGCTTGATGACACAAGGCGCATCTAGTCTATCTGCGTCTTCGGCTGCATAAGTTCTACTAAAACCGCCTTCACCTAATAGTCTTAAAACACGGTAGCGGTTGCGCAACATTTTGCCAAAGTTGCTTTGTCCGCAACTTATACAAAATACATTGCCGTCATGATTGAAGGGATTTGAGCAATTGGGATTTTGGCAGATTTGCATAATGTAGGGTAGGTAGCATCTTGTCCAAAGTTAGCCCCAATATTATCTAATAGTAAAAACAGATTTACAGACAAATAAATACGTACAGATTTAATCTGTGTAGATACTTAAATGATGCAATTAAGATGGAGCTATGTGATTTATTTGTTGAACTCTGTTTGTAACTTTTTAAATAGGTGTAAATATAAGAGCAATTATTTTTATTACATAAGAATAATAATAGTAATTTCCTATATTTGTCAACAGAATTAGAGTTGTATTACCAAATACAACTAATTAGTAAATTTATTAATTGCTGTGGCGAAATTCAAAGCGGCTTGCTTAAAGCTTTTGGCTGTTAATTAACCGCTAATTTTTAATTTTCATCTCCGTAAGCGCGAATTAATTCGGCTACAAAAGCGACGAAGGCAGAAATTAAAATTAAGATGACGCTCAAAGCGTTAATATCTGGTTTTACTCCGGTTCTAATGCGACTAAAAATTTCCATTGGTAAGGTGTTATAACCACTACCTGCGGTAAAACTGGCAATCAGAAAATCGTCTAAACTCAAGACAAAAGCTAATAGACAACCCGCAATAATACCAGGCATTAATTGAGGTAATAATACTTTGATAAAAGCCTGTACTGGTGTTGCGCCTAAATCTAAAGCTGCTTCCTCTAGGTGAGGATTTAAGTGCGCCAAGCGGGAAGAAACGACTAAGCCGACGTAGGCGAGACAAAATACTACATGGGCGGCAATAATTGTCCACAAACTTAAGGGAATGGCAAATGCGGCTAAAAAGACGAGGGTGGCGACTGCGATCGCAATATCGGGAATAATCAACGGTAAATAAGCTATTCCCTGATACAATTTCTTCAGGGGAAACTGATAACGCGCTAAACCTACAGCCATTAATGTTCCTAAGACTGCGGAAATTGCCACTGCGCTAAAGGCAACGATTAAACTATTCTGTAAAGCTGAAGCAATACGCTCATCGCTGAATAATTGCCGATACCAATCGAGAGTAAATCCTTGCCAACTTGCACTGTAAGGCGATTTGTTGAAGCTATAAAAGGAAAGTACCAGTATGGGCAGGTACATAAAGATAAATATAATTACTGATAAAACCGCCTGCCAAACGACACGCGGTTTTTTTGAGGAGGAAGAGATATTCACGTTAAGGTGGTTAGATAAATTTTAATCAGCCAATAATTATATTCTGACTATGTTTAGCAGTCAAGATAAGTAGTTACACGCGATCGAACAAAGGCAGAAGGCACACTTCGACTTCGCTCAGTGTGCAGAGGGCAGAAGTCAAGAAAAAAGAATTTTTCCCTTTGCCAAAAGGAACACAAAGAAGGTGTTCGCAAATCATTGAGAGTTTACTGTAGCAGCAAGACTTAAGCATCTGTTTCCAGATGATTTGATTGCTAAATCAATCAATTGCACAATTATTTGTAGCGGAGCATAAATATAGAGAAGTCTTATATATTGGCTCAAAAAGCATTTTTTTACCTCTGAAGTATCAGATAAATTCCCTATAAAGATAGAAGAAAAGACTTAAACTAAAATTTTACTATTCTCTAGTAATTCAAAATACGCTTGGCGTTCACAGGGTGCTTTGAGCTTAGGTTGCATTGCTGAAAATTATTCATTAACTATGCAACTTGCAAAGCAGAAATATCTCAGCCAAGACTAAATTTTTAGGAGGTTTGTGATGCGAATTGCTCAAATAGCCCCACTATGGGAGAGAGTCCCACCTCCCGCTTATGGAGGTATAGAGTTAGTAGTGGGGTTGCTAACTGATGAACTGGTGCGACGCGGACATGAAGTGACATTATTTGCGTCTGGAGATTCTATCAGTTTGGCAGAGCTGCAATCGGTTCACCCTCGTGCTTTAAGACTCGATCCCCATGTCAAGGAATATGGCATTTACGAGATGTTGCAATTGGGTTCAGTCTACGAGCGAGCCGACGAATTTGATATCATTCATTCTCACATGGGTTGTGCAGCATTACCCTACGCGAATCTCGTAAAAACTCCTACAGTTCATACCTTGCATGGGATTTTTACCCCTGACAACGAAAAGATGTTTCAATTTGCCAAAAATCAACCTTATATCAGCATTTCTGAGGCGCAACGCGAAACTAGATTAGGGTTGAATTATGTAGCCACTGCATATAACGGAATTGATGTTAGCAGTTATAAATTTCACGCTCAACCTAACGATCCCCCTTATCTAGCATTTTTAGGTAGGATATCGCCAGAGAAAGGAACCCATTTAGCGATACAAGTTGCTAAACAAGCGGGTTGGCATTTAAAAATTGCTGGGAAAGTAGATGTTGTGGATGTGGAATATTACGAGAAAGAAGTTAAACCCCTAATTGATGGTAAGCAAATAGAATATTTAGGTGAAGCCAACCACGAGCAAAAAAATGCTCTGATGGGAGGTGCTGTAGCTACCTTATTTCCTATTACTTGGCGCGAACCATTTGGGTTAGTCATGGTGGAATCTATGGCGGCGGGGACACCAGTAATTGCCATGAAACTCGGCTCAACAGTGGAAGTCATCGATGATGGTAAAACAGGCTTTCTCTGTGAAAATACTGATGAGTTTATCAGTGCGATCGCTAAAGTTGCAGATTTAGATCGCTACGCCTGCAGACAGCATGTAGAAAACCGCTTTAGCTTGCAAAAGATGACAGACAGTTATGAAGCCGTGTATCGCCAAATTGTACAAAAGCGATTTGCCCAAAATGGTCGTTCTCATAGCCTAGCCGGTTTAGGTGCAAGCAGCATTTAGGTGGACTTTTCTAGTTCACCTTTTTATTAGCTAGAAAACACAAGCAAAACTTCTCTCTAGACTATACAGATAAACATCTACGGGCGACGATGTTTATCTGTTTTTTGTCATTTGTCATTTGTCATTTGTCATTTGTCATTTGTCAGTAGTCAGTAGGGGAACTCCAAAAAATAAATTATGCCAAATTGTAGGGGCGGGGTAACCCCGCCCCTACGAGTTACGGGTTTGGTAAGTTAATGATTGGAATATTTTTTTATTTGGAAGTCCCTAGTCAGTAGTCAGTAGGGGCGGGTTTATTGAGAATAATCGTTAATCGGTGAGGATATTTGTGAACCCGCCCGTACATTTGTCAACAGTCAACCGTCAACCGTCAACCGTCAACCATCAACCCCATCTGTAAATCTTCTGCCATATTTGCAGGACATATACCATAAATATGGTTAATATATTTAGACAATGTTAAATCTACTGAATTTAACAGGTTTTCATCAACAATGAGCGCTTTAGCTACAGGGTGTATTTTTTATGGCGCTTTCAGGCTTTTACAAGTCTGAACTCTTAGTATATTAGGTGTTATCTCCCACGGCTTCATAATACTTAATATTTATTTGAGCAAAAACCAGTTTTTTGAACTTATGACTGTGTATATCCCAATAGGCAATTGGTGAATATGTTGAGTAACATAATCGACATACTATTAATTCAGAGTATAAAAATTTATTCTATCTTCACAGGAGTGCTGTCACGGTGATTTCCCCTATTGTGTTTCCTAGAGATCGTAGGTCTGAAATTCTGCCAGCAACGGTAGTTGCTAAGAGCGATCGCCCATTTTCTACCGCAAATTTGAGACTAAATCCAGTTAGTCGCGTCTCCGTATTATCTTTGAGTGTTGGTATCAGTTTAGCTCTGTTGACTTTCCTGGGAGGCAGTGTTGGTAGTGCTTTCGGACAAGTACCGCCTGTGGGAGAAAAGCAAATTTCTCAGGTAAACGAGCTATTTGTCAACCCGGCGATTGGCGAAGATAAAGAAGGTAATGGTGGGGAAAGCAATCCTTTTAAAACTATTACCCAAGCATTACAGAAAGCTACACCAAATACAGTAATTACCCTGAGTCCAGGTACTTATAGCAGTGAAACTGGGGAGTCGTTTCCTTTAATCCTCAGACAAGGCGTTTCTCTTCAAGGTAACCCTAGCAATCAAGGTCAAGGGATTACAATTCAGGGTGGTGGTGAATACCTCAGCCGCAGTTATGGCGGTCAAAATGTGGCAATTGTCGGCGCAAACCAAGCAGGTTTAACTGGGGTAACTGTAACTAATCCCAATCCCAGAGGTTATGGTGTATGGATTGAGTCTAGTAATTCAGTAATTTCACAGAACACATTTACTGGAAATACCCAGGATGGGGTATTTGTGACGGGAACTGCGACACCCACTATTAGCCAGAATACCTTTTATCGCAATAGCGCTAATGGGATCACCCTTGCGGGTACTTCTCAAGCCCAGGTAAGAGAAAATGTATTTCAAGAAACTGGCTATGGAATTAATATTGCTCAAAATGCGACTCCGATTATTTTAAATAATCAAATTATACAAAATAGGTCTGGTATAGTCGTTCAAGCTAACGCTCGCCCAGTTTTACGCAATAATATTATTGAAGGTAGTAAAGAAGATGGCATGGTAGCGATCGCGCAAGCTATGCCAGATTTAGGTAATAGTGCGGAACCAGGTGGTAATCAATTTCGTAATAATGCCCGTTACGACATTAACGCCAATGCAGCCAAACAGGTAATTACTGCTGTCGGGAATAATCTCGCAAGCGATCGCATTGCTGGTAAAGTTAATCTTCAAGTTCCCAGAACACTCATTGCTAGTAATACCCCTCCCGCATCTAGCGCACAGCAAGAAGTACCAAATACAGGTGAGATTATCTTCTCTGCGCCGGGAATGGCGGAAACTCCTAGCCAAGTAAACATCCCAGCTAATAACAGTAATTCGCCTAATAACCTAAATATTGGCAGATTGAATCCCCAACTATTACCACTCCATCCAGCCAATACATCACGCAACCTTCCTAAACCGAATCCAGTCGTTACTACACCTACCCCAACAGTTAACTCATCAGTTCCTGGCTTTCCTGTTCCCAGCAGCTTGGTAGGTGGACAAACACCAGTAGCGAATGTAGCACCTGTAACTAATTCGGGCAATGTACCCCAGTTAAATTACGTACAAATTAATCCTAGTGCAATTGAGTTTACTCCACCCCAACCGCCAAGCAACTCTGTAGTTAAGCCAGCATCCAGAGCTAGAGGGAAAAAACAGTCGTCACAAAGGCGACCTGTTGCATCTACGGGTTCTAATATTTTGCCTGTTCCTAGTTCCAATATCCCGATGGGTAATACTCGGAATATGCGCCGAGTTCCCGTACCGGACAGTTATCCAACTGGGAATTATGGCGTAGCTACACCGAATAATATTGCACCAAATAATATCGCACCCATAAATCCAGATTCCTTACCCAATGCAGTAGCACCAATGGGTAATAGTGCAATACCGAATAGTGCGATGACGCCAATGGGTAATAGTGCAATAACCTACAGTCCTACAACACCCATAAATCCCGACTCCTTACCCAATGCAGTAGCGCCAATGGGTAGCAATCCCCCATCATACACAACAGGGTTCGCACCAATGGGTGTACGTTTCCGCGTATTAGTGGAAGTCGCCAGCGAAAGAGATCAAGAAGTAGTCAGATACCTTGTTCCTGGTTCTTTCTCCACTGTTTCCCAAGGACGCAACTTGATGCAAGCGGGAGTATTTAGCAATCGCTCAAATGCTGAAGGGGTAGTGAATATGCTCAACACCAATGGTTTAAGAGCGATGATTCAAGTGTTGAATTAGGGGCTAAGGAAGGGGGACAAATGATAATTGTACAGACGCGATTAATCGCGTCTCTGATTAATCGCGTCTCTAACTCTTCACTCCCCTGCTATCTCTCGATACGCTTGTTGGCAATGCTCATAATTTTCTGGCAAAATTTCGGCATTGCTAAAACACAATTGTTCGTGAGTGGTAATTAAAGTTTCATAGGGTTGGATGGGGGTAACAGAAGAACGTAGCAATTGCAAATATTCGCCATCAGTGCGGCTGGGTTGATGGCGAATGACGCTGCGATCGTGCAATTGCTGTAATAAGGCGAGATATAATGAACGACAAGCTTCTCGGTAATTACCCTGTCGGTAAAATTGGCGCGATCGCTCTAACAATAAACCAATAGATAATTCATTAGATGCGGTTGCTGGGTTATTTGCAAAATTATTACCTCTACTCCTTAACCAAGCATAGATATAGGGGCGAAATTCTCTCCACAATAGCCAAGCTAACCAAATCAACAATCCGCCTACAACCAACCAAAACAGAAAATAGAGTATCTTCGCTAACCAAGGACTAATAGCCCATTGTTGAGGCCATTCTGGTAGCGCCAATTGAAATCGGGAAAATTCATATTCTATCCATTCACTCACTTGTTGGCGTAACTGAGAAAGCTGCCAATCCCAGCTTGTTTTTTCAAAAGAATCTGTAGGCATAGAAAATTGGGAAAGGGGTTTTTCCAGTCGCGCTATCACTAATATTGAATGCGGCGAGTTTAGACAGGGAAATACAAAAATAATATGTTTATTATATCAAGTATAATCAAACACTGATTTTCCTATATATACCACAATGTAGCGCAGATTATTTTGACGATAAATGTAGTTCAATTACTGGAAAATATGTAGTTAGTAAAAATTTGGTCTTGATGCGATCGCTCTTACTACCTCATTCCAAATACATATTTACACTGATTTTATTAGTGATTGTAGTAATTTCGGAAATTCTTCTGCGTGATTTTTACAGGGCTGTGTTTTGGGATCGCAGATGATTGGGGATGATGGCGATTTTGCACCAATACTAATGCTGCAACTGCAAGCAGAAAATAGCCAAAGGTTTTCTGAAGTTTCTGCGCGGGGACAAACTGCGCTAAATATGCACCGGGAATTATGCCGAAACTGGCAGCGATAATAAACGACAGCATCAGATTCCAGTTAAGTGAGACTTGTCCCAGATAACCCAAAAAGCCTGTAACTGAATTGAAGACAATAATTAGTAGCGATGTGCCGATCGCCTTTTTCATCGGTACATTTCCTAATAGTACCAAAGCTGGGACGATCGCAAATCCACCACCAACGCCCACCAATCCAGTTAATATCCCTACGCCTAAGCCTTCAGTCATTAACCACAACCAGCAATATTTACATACAGGTCGGGGATAAAATGCTAGTTGTGGATCTGGGGTGCTAGGCTGAGAACTCCGGCGAATCATAAATACTGCTGCTAACAACATCATGATGGCAAACAGCATCATTTGCAAGCTTTCGGTGATGATGGGGAGTGTGGCAATTTTCGCCCCGATAAATGCACCCAACATTGTGGCGGAACCAAATATCATAGCTGTCTTCAAGCTGACATTTTTGGCTCGCCAGTGGGGAATTACTCCCAGTAAACTAACTGTACCGACAATTACCAGGGTCATAGCGATCGCAGATTTTGGCGGTATACCCATGACGTAAACTAAGATGGGCAACGCCAGCACCGAACCACCACCACCAATTAAGCCCAGGCTTAAGCCAATACAAGCAGCTAGTAGATGTCCAACAATCCACAGTGTCATACAATACTCCGCCGATTGTAAGGTAGTTTCGCCAGCATCATCCCCAATATACAAGTGTCTGTTATGCCTGAATAGATTAAGCCTGCTCCCATGACGCCACTAACAAGTAGAAACCAGGGAGAAACAAATGCTCCTAGTAATGTACTGATTAATACTGTTGAACCTACAATAATTTGAACTTGGCGCAACAAGCTAATTGGAGCTTTGCGGTTGATGTTGGTAGGATAACCAGCTTCTTTCCATGCACCAATCCCACCGTTTAAATGAGTAACGGTTGCAAACCCAGCACTAAATAGCTTTTGGGCTGCCATTGCCGAGCGATTACCAGAGCGACAGTAGAGAACGATGCTACCATCTTGAGGAATCTTGCGCGGGTCAAAGTTGGAGAGGGAAACTAATGTTGCGCCTGGGATATGTTCTCCTGCATACTCAGCTGGTTCGCGCACATCTATTAATGTCACAGCTTTTTGTTCTACTAGCTGTTTGAGAGTTTGCGCGCTCACAGTTTGTAATTTGTTCACACCAGAAGTAGTCATCGAATTGTATCCTTGTAATGAAAAGGCAGAAGGCAGAAGGCAAAGGGCAGAAGTAAAGAAGTTTGGAAGTATATTTTTTTGACTGTATATTCAACTAAGCGGCGGCGCTACCACAACGCTGATTTGCTGGAACGGCTTCTTGGATTTTCTTGGGTTGGGGTAGGTTGAGATTTGCCATTAATTGAACAAATTCGCTGCGGCTACGTCCGGCTAATCGTGGGTTCCATTGTTTCTCTTCACCAATAGTAGAAACTGTCTGTCCGCGATAATCGTGACCGGGATAAACTAAGGTTTCATCGGGTAGGGTAAACAATCTCTGCGTGATGGCGTCATACATGGCTTCTGCATTCCCGCTTTGGAAGTCTGTTCTTCCGCAACCACGAATCAGTAGCGCGTCTCCAGTTAACAAGTGAGTACCATTAACCAGATATGCATTATGGCTGTCGGTATGACCGGGAGTAGCGATCGCTTCTATTTTCACAGTCCCTAACTCTAATACTTCTTTATCTTTCATTAAGCGGTCTGCACAAGCAACTTGCGCATTCTCTGGTACGATTCCTTGACAACCTGTTAACTCTCGCAGTTTTGCTGTACCTGTAATATGGTCGGCGTGAATATGAGTTTCTAGACAGTATTTGAGAGTTAGTCCTAGTTCATTGAGCAATTTGATATCCCGTTCCACTTGCTCTAATACCGGATCGACTAAGACCGCAAATTTAGTGGCGCGATCGGCAATTAAATAAGTATATGTACTTGTTTCTGGGTCAAATAGTTGTCTAAATAACATCATGGCTGACTCCGATTATTGTTTTTGCTAGTTATCTTTATCTATCATACTACTATATAGTAATATAATTAAATTGTCTAGAGATTTGGCAAAAATATAATTGAAATTCTTGATTAGTAAGCCTTTCTACTCTATGTCATCACAGGAACGGCGACGGCAGTAATACCGTAAGCCCCATAGAGAAGTAACTAAAATCACAATCTTTAAGACCATAGGACTGAAAACAAAACTAATAAATAGGCTGATTACGGCAATGGTGCTGGTTAAAATCACTACTATCTCTTCATGACGGAAGTTGAATCGCAGAAACATGGCGATCAGTGCAACCATAAATGCCAGGATCGAGGATGTATACATAGAAATGCACCTTGCAAAAGAGTCAATAGTCAATAGTCTTGAGTCCGTAGGGGCGGGTTTATTTGGATCTTTGTTAATCAATGAGGATAGCGGTGAACCCGCCCCTACAGTTGTCATTTTTCAGGGAAATGAAGTAAACAGAAGTCACAATCTGCCGTATTTGTTCCTCATACCCTATTCCTCAAAAACTGCCATAGCGTAAAAACCTGAAATTGAATGTAAAGATTTTTATGATTTTAATTTACCAACAGCTTTTATTACTATATAGTTATATCATAAGATGGTAGTTATAAGGTAAAACTGCTGGAGTAAGTCAGTTGCAGACGCCACGAGACGGTATCAGTGAGCAAACCTTGTAACTAGTGAGAGCTGGTTGACTCTAGCTTGATTAAATAGTTACCGGGGGGAATTTTATGGCTCGAATTGTGGTGATTGGTGCGGGAATCGGCGGATTACCCGTTACCTACGAACTGCGACGACTACTACCAAAACAGCATCAAATTACACTCATTTCCAATACCCCTAAATTCACTTTTATTCCTTCTCTACCTTGGGTAGGTTTGAATCTTAAAGAACTTGAGAGTATTCAATTAGATGTAAAAGATTTGCTAGTAAATCGCGGAATAAATTTGATATTAGGAGGAGTAAGCCAAATTCAACCAGAATTACAGCAAATAGTTGTAGACGATACTGTAATTGCTTATGACTACATAGTGATTGCGACGGGTGCAGAACTCGCATTAGACGTAATCCCTGGATTGGATCGAGGATATGTGCAATCGGTGTGTAATCCACATCATGCAATCCAAGCTGCCGAATGTTGGAAAAAATTTCTTCAAGAACCAGGGCCTATAGTGGTGGGAGCCGTACCCGGTGCTAGTTGTTTTGGCCCGGCTTACGAGTTTGCATTACTAACAGATTGGTTATTGCGAAAATATGGATTACGCGATCGCGCTTCCATTACTTTTGTCACCCCAGAACCCTATGTTGGACATTTGGGAATTGGGGGAATGGCAAATTCTGCGGAGTTAGTTACTAAATTACTGCAAGAAAAAGAAATTACAGTACTGGAAAATACTTCTATTAGCTATGTTGGGACAGACACAATTTATTTAGCAAATGGGCGTTCTCTACCCTTTAGTTTTAGTATGTTACTTCCGCCATTTCGCGGGCCGCGTTTCTTACGAGAAGCGCCTGGTTTAACTGATCAAAAAGGATTTTTACCTGTACTACCAACTTATCAGCATCCTCAATTTCCTTCCATATATAGCGTAGGAGTAATTACCCAACTCAAACCACCAGAACAAACACCGATTCCCATCGGTGTACCCAAAACCGGACAAATGACAGAAGCAATGGGAATGGCTGTAGCTCATAACATTGCTGTCCAACTTAAGGCGATTTCTGCACCCTTGGTAACACCAACGTTAGAAGCACTTTGTTTAGCCGATTTTGGCGATACAGGAATTGCATTTTTAGCAGACCAAGTTTTACCAGATCCCATTACTCAAAAAAGGCGACGAGCCATAGCTAAAGAAGGAATTTGGGTAAGCTGGGCGAAGACTGCTTTTGAGCAATTTTTCTTAGCTAAAATGCGTTGGGGTTTAGCAGTTCCTTGGTTCGAGCATTGGGGATTAAATCTTATAGGTTTAACCCTAGTAAAACCAGTTAAAGAATTGGATTTATCACAAAATCCTCAACCTGTGGAAATGAAATAGTAATTGGTCATTGGTCATTGGTCATTTGTAGAAAGTTTAGAAAATGTAGGGTGTGTTGTCGCGTAGCGCAACGCACCGCTAAAAAATCAAAGTTTCTTACTAAATCTAGCTATTTGACGACTGAATTTATGGGAATAATCGTTATTAAAGATGTATGGAAATTGCGCTAAACCCGAACGAATTAGAATTACTAGCACGCCGCTTTAAAGTTTTAGCAGAACCGACAAGATTGCAGATTTTAGGAGCATTATGCAATCAAGAGCAGACTGTGCAAGAAATATGCGATCGCACTGGGCTGAAACAAGGAAATGTCTCTAGACACCTGCAACTAATGAAAGACGCAGGAGTTTTAACCTGTCGCCGTGAGGGTTCTTGGCGCTACTACCGCGTCATCGACACAGAACTTTTATCTATGTGCAAACATGTTTTCCGCAACGTTACGAGGTGAATTATGATCCCTTGCCACATCCGACGAATTTTTTCTTGGTTATTACTACTTGGCAGTTTAGCTCTACTAATTTGGGGGAATCAGTAGTTTGTTAGTCATTTGGTATCTCTCCCTAACCCCTAGTCCCTAGTCCCTAATTGGAGTAAAAACATGACAGAATTATTTTCCTCAGAATGGATGCAAGCTTACGCAGAAAAATGGAATCAAGAGCCTGAGTTAGCAGATGCACTCAAACAAATTCATTTCAGTTCCGTAATTGGTTATGGGTTTGAAGATGAGCCAGAACCAAGAGGTGTACTGACCATTATCGATGGAAAAGCCATCCATGCAGAGACCTACAATGGGCAAAAACTCAACTGGGACTTACGCGCCGACAAGGATCATTGGCAACAGTGGGTAACCAAAGGCTTAAACATGATGGGATTAAGCATGGCTTATATGTCACGAAAACTGCAATTCCGTGTAGGAGATTATCTTGCCATGATTAAAGATCCACGTATGGCAGGGCCATTTATCAAATCCTTCTCAGTTATGGGTAGAGTTTAAATCACTCCTCAACCTCATTTTCTCTGCGCCTCTGCGCAACGGCAGTCGCTACAACGGGGGGAACCCCCGCAACGCGCTGCCTCCTCTGCGTGAGAAAAATTATCTCTAAACCCCAATCCAAAATCCTGATGAAACGTACTCTCAACGATAATTACCACAATCAAACCCAACCTTTTAGCTTAAATCCTCGACAACTGCGATCGCGTCTAGCACAATTCACAATTATCGATGCTCGCAGTTGGATGGAGTACCTTCTTGGGCATATTCCCGGAGCGCGTTACCTCAGCCAAAGCAGTATCTTAGAGGAAATTCCCAAAGACGAATTAATAGTTGTTACTTGCCTATCAGGACACCGCAGTTTAGCTACAGCCCGTTGGTTAGTGGAGCAAGGCTACTTTAAAGTTTACAACTTGCAAGGCGGCATCATGACATGGCAACAGTTGGGCTATCCTTTGCAACGCGGAAACAATCCCTAGCTATATAAAACTTATGTTTAACGATCAATCGTCCGTTCACTTGGAAGCTACTCATACAGATATTACCGCAGAACTACAACCCAAGAAACCCAAGCGGCTGCGGGCGATCGCTTTAATTAGCGTTTTTGCGATCGCTTTTGGGGGTGTGGCTTGGTTGTGGTTATTGCGTCATCCTTCCAAATCAACGGAAACGATAACCGCCCATCTCGAACCTCTAGAAGTGGAAACAACAACAGCCGCCCCAGAATCTATTGCTGGTGGCAGCAGTCTCACTGGTACTATTGAATCTGTAGAAACTGTCACGACAACCAGCCGCATCCAAGGACAAATTCAAAGTTTACCTGTAGCAGAAGGTGACAAAGTTAAAGCCGGTCAAGTCCTCGCTATTATTGATGTTAAAGATATCCAAGCCCAAGGTAATCAAGCATTAGCCGCCATTGCTCAAGCGCAAGCTGGTGTTACAGTCGCCTCAGCCGCAGAAACTCAAGCAATAGCTAGTAAATCTCAAGCTGAAGCACAGTTAAATCAAGCGGAAGCGGCGCAACGGGAAGCCGAAGCCCAATTACAAGAAGCAGAAGCACAGCTAGCTGATGCCCAATTAAATCAACGCCGCATGACAATGCTGCAAAAAGATGGCGCTGTGAGTCAGTCACAGTTGGATCAAGCAAATACACAAGTCGCATTAATCCAAGCCAGAATTAAACAAGCCAAAGCAGGTATCGATCAAGCCAAACGGGGTATTGATCGCGCCAAAGCCGGCGTACAACAAGCCGGTTCCCAAGTCCAGCAAGCCAAAGCCGGTGTAGAACAAGCACGTTCCCAAGTCCAACAAGCCAAAGCCGGACAACAGCAAACCCTCGCTAACTTAAACTATGGTACTGTCACCGCCCCCTTTGCCGGCGTGATTACCAAAAAGCATACAGAAGTGGGTGCGATCGCGGGGCCAGGACAGCCTATAGTGACATTAGAAAGCACCAATCGCCTACGTTTAACTGTCGCAGTCCCAGAATCATTGATTTCTCTAGTTAAATTAGGGGACGAAGTCACAGTACAGTTAGATACTGTGAACCGTTCCGTCACTGGTCGCGTGCGGCAAATTGTACCTTCAGCCAACTTAAATTCCCGTAGTTTCACTGTAAAAGTTGCTTTAGATAACTCCTATCAATTAATGCCAGGAATGTTTGGGCGCTTAGAATTACCCCGTGAAACGCGCACAGTGATGATGATTCCGGAAAATGCTGTTTTTCAGCGTGGGCAATTAGAAGGCGTTTATGTAATTGCTGCGAATAATATTGCTCAATTACGCTGGGTAAAAACCGGCAAAGCGCAAGATAAAAAAGTAGAAATTGTTTCCGGGTTAGAAATAGGCGATCGCATTATTACTAGCAATGTAGAAGAACTGCATGATGGACAGCAGGTTGTTGCTAATAAATAAAGGGTTTTATCTCACGCAAAGGCGCAAAGGCGCAAAGAATCATGAACTATCTTCTACTCTCTTTACTTCGTGTACTTCGTGTACTACCCTTCGGGAACGCCTTCGGCGAACGCGGTTCGTTTTTTCCAAATCTTCCAAAACTGCATATTTTATGAACGGTAAAAGTTCACAACCTAAACTTGGTTTTGTTGGCAACCTAGCCAAAAAATTTATAGCCTCTAAATTAACTCCCCTAATTATTTTAGTTTCATTATTATTAGGCATTGGCGCAACGATAGTTCTCCCCCGCGAAGAAGAACCGCAAATTACAGTGCCAATGGCAGATGTATTTGTGCAAATGCCTGGTGCAACAGCCAAAGAGGTAGAACAGCGTGTTACCTTCCCAATGGAGAAGTTAATTAAAGAATTACCCGGTGTTGAGTATGTTTATTCTACTTCTCGCCCTGGTTCATCTGTTGCCATTGTCCGGTTTTATGTTGGTCAAAAAACCGAAGATGCTATTGTCCAATTGTACAACAAACTCTATGCTAACTTCGATAAAATACCTGCTGGTGTTTCTCAACCTTTAATTAAATCTCGCGCCATTGATGATGTCCCAATTCTCACTCTAACCCTGTGGAGTAATCAAGCCAACGCTACCGATTTACGCCAAATAGCGGCGCAATTAGATGAGCAAATTAAGCAAGTACCAGATGTTTCTGAAACTACCATTATCGGCGGACAAAAACGACAGCTACGTATCGAACTTGACCCAGTTAGATTAAATTCCTTTGGCTTAACTCCCTTAGATATTTCTCAAGCTTTACAGTTACAAAATACAGAGCTAGCAAGCGGTGCTTTAAGTCAAAATAATCAATCTTTATTAATTAGAACCCAAAGCTTTATTCGCTCGGCGTCAGATGCTCAAAATTTAGTTGTGAGCGTGGCGAATAATCAACCAGTATATTTGCGTGATGTCGCTAATGTTACTGATGGTGCAGAAGAACCAGCTAGTTATGTATTTTTTGGACAGGGTAAAAAAGCAACTCAGGGTGAAGCGGATGCGGTGACAATTGCGATCGCAAAACGTCCAGGTGCAAATGCAATTCAAGTTTCCCATCATGTATTACATAAATTAAAGGAAATTCAGCACAATTACATCCCCAACTATGTACAGCTAACAGTCACGCGGGATTATGGCGAAACTGCTGCGGAACGTTCTAATGAGTTGTTAGTTCACATGGGGATTGCGGTAATTTCTGTTACTGTCCTGATGTGGTTTGCACTAGGTAAAAAAGAGGCGATGGTGGTGGCTGTATCCATCCCTGTAACCTTAGCGCTGACTCTGGCTAGTTTTGTATTTTACGGCTTTACTTTAAACCGGGTAACATTTTTTGCGCTAATCTTCTCCATTGGGATTTTAGTCGATGATGCGATCGTGGTGGTAGAAAATGTTGGTCGTCATTTGCAACTTCCCGAAAACAAAACCCGAATGCAATTATCGCGCAACCGCCAAAAGACGCTACAAAAAATTGTCCTCGAAGCTGTAGACGAGGTGGGAAATCCGACGATTTTAGCGACATTAACCGTAATTGCGGCGATTTTACCAATGGCGTTTGTAGGCGGCTTGATGGGGCCATATATGCGCCCAATTCCTTTAGGAGCCTCCGCCGCTATGATATTCTCAGCTTTGGTGGCGTTTATTGTTGTCCCTTGGGCGACGATGCGGTTTTTTGGGAATTATAATACTCACAATCATGGACATGAAGAGGAAGACTTTCTCAGCCGATTGTATCGCCGTTTCATGAGTCCATTAATTGCGCGTCGTCAATGGGGAAACGCTTTTATTGCGGGAACACTGGCGTTATTAATAGCAGCTTTGGGATTAGCTGGATTTCGGTTAGTAATTCTGAAAATGCTACCCTACGACAACAAAAGCGAATTGCAGATTGTTTTAAATATGCCAGAAGGGACAACCCTAGAACAAACGGCGAGGGTAACGCGAGAAATGGGACAATATTTAACCACAGTCCCAGAAGTAACTAATTACCAAAGCTATATCGGCACTGCTTCACCTTACAACTTTAATGGCTTGGTGCGACATTACTTTTTGCGTTCTGGTGCGAATATCGCAGATATGCAGGTGAATTTTTTACCAAAAGGCGATCGCCATCGCCAAAGTCATGATATTGCTAAAGCTATCCGCCCTCAATTAAAGCAAATTGCTGATCAGTATAACGCCCGCGTACAAGTAGCAGAAATACCCCCAGGGCCACCAGTATTGCAAACTTTGGTGACAGAAGTATACGGTGCAGATTACGAAAAACAAATTGAACTAGCGCGACAAATCCGGCAAATTTATCACAATACCGCCGATATTGTCGATGTGGATTGGTACATGGAATCACCACAAACAGAATATAATTTGATAATTGACAGAGAAAAAGCTGCCCTTAATGGTATTAGTCCGGCGCAAATTTCCCAAGTTTTACAAATTGCTCTATCTGGTCAAAATGTGGGTTTACTACATGATGCCAAATCCCGCGAAGATGTGGCGATTAATTTACGCTTAAATCAAGCTAATCGTACCAGTTTAGCCGACCTTAAATCCTTAAAAATCAAAGGAGTCAACGGAAATTTAGTAGCCGTCAGCGACTTAATTAAAACCGAAACCACCACAGCAGATCACAGTATTTATCACAAAAACTTACAGCCTGTCGTTTATGTAACTGCTGATGTCGCCGGCAAAGTTGAAAGTGCAGTTTATGCTATGCTCAACGTGCAATCTCAAATCGATAAACTCTCCCATCCTAAAGGCTATAACATTGCTACGTACTTTACCGAACAACCACCAACTACAGAAAAATTCGGCATCAAATGGGATGGCGAATGGCACGTTACTT
Source organism: Calothrix sp. FACHB-168 (assembly GCF_963889195.1). Lineage (NCBI taxonomy): Bacteria > Bacillati > Cyanobacteriota > Cyanophyceae > Nostocales > Calotrichaceae > Calothrix > Calothrix sp. FACHB-168. The sequence goes on along the minus strand of NZ_CAWPNJ010000032.1, from coordinate 64,302 downwards.
TTGAAGTATTCCGCGATTTAGGAATTGCTTTTGCTGTGGTGTTGGTGTTAATTTATGCCCTTGTTGTCGGTTGGTTTCAATCGTTTATTACTCCCTTAGTAATTATGGCAGCTATTCCCTTTTCTTTAGTAGGAATTATGCCAGCACATTGGTTAATGGGAGCCTTTTTCAGCGCTACTTCCATGATTGGCTTTATTGCGGGGGCTGGAATTGTGGTGCGAAATTCGATTATTTTGGTAGATTTTATTGAATTGCGATTGAAAGAGGGAATACCTTTAGAAGAAGCGGTAATTGATGCAGGTGCAGTCCGATTCCGTCCGATGTTATTAACAGCCGCAGCAGTAATAGTTGGTTCAGCAATTATTTTAACTGACCCAATTTTTCAGGGATTAGCGATTTCTTTAATGGCTGGGGAAGTAGCATCTTTGATATTATCGCGGTCGGCTGTGCCAATCTTATATTATAAAGTGTGGCGGGGGAAACAATCAAAATCGCAAGATGCCCCTATTCCCTCTGTGGTTCAACAAATGAATTGAAAACCGCAGAGGACGCAGAGAGCGCAGAGAGAAAACAGATTTATTGAGTCATACCAAATTCTCTGTGAACTTGCACTTGATAATTACTTTCTTTCTCTTGGCGTTCTTGGCGTCTTCTCTGCGAGACGCTTCGCGAAGGCGGTTCATTAAATAAAATATTACCTGCATCATAGCGAATTGGTATTACTCTTATCTCTGTGTCACACCAGTTGAATAAGTAAATTTGAAAAAGCATAGCTATACAAATAAGGCTTTTATTCGATAAAAATTAATACCAATTTGCTATGATGGATTTAATATTGAATTAAACCGCCAAGACGCCAAGGACGCCAAGGAAAGAGAGATAATTTATTTAGAACAAAGGCACATTTAACCCGATACTTATACCTATAGAAAAATTATCTAAATCCACATTGGGATCGGATGAATCACCGAAAAGATAGGATGCTGAACCACTAATAAACAAATCTGGATTAATACTGTAAATTGCTTCTAACCCAATTTGATTTTGCGTATCAAATCTCTCTTGTTGAGTGAAGTCTCTTAAACTTAAGCGATAATCTAATGCACCTTGAAGTTGGGGTGTAATATCATAGCGCAAACGCGCCCCTAAGCTGTTAGCAACGCGATTTTGATCGCTGGGTGTGGCAAAGCTGGCGCGGAGTTCGTAAAATGAATCTAATCTTAGGCGATCGCCTAATTGGTCTTGTCGTCCTACAATTAAGCGAACCGAATCATCTAATAATAAGCGATCGCCATTTCCATCTCTATATAATCTCTCCTGCACCCATCCTAGTTGACCATACATTCCCCTAGCAATTCTTTGCTGTATCCCCACATTAAAGTTGAGATAGTTGTAATTAAAGTCTCCTTGGTCAGCATATCTTACCAAACCACCACTAGCAGCCGCTACTAACCGGGTTTCTTCTCCTAGTTTGGGTGTTGCTAGTAAGGTAGCACTATTAATAAATACTGTATCACTCGGTTGAAATGCTTCAAAGCCTGTAATATTAGAACTGGTAAAAGCCGAGGAACGCAGTAATAGTTGCACATCAGGTTGGCGACGTTGGGGTGGTTGTTGTTGACGAGGAGTAATGATTTCAATCTCGCCTAATTCATCCTTCACATCTTCTGGATCTACTGCTTGATTAGTGTCATTGACAGGAAAATCTGCGGGATTATTGGGATCGCCAGGAACTACAGGTAGTTGGACGACAATTGTATCTTCTGGTGATGGTTGCGGAGAATCTGCTGTTGGGGAAATGGGATTAGCGGCGATACTAGAATGAATGTCCCAAGTTAGTAAGGTAGCTAACGAACAAAGCGCAATCTTATAAGTACGCATGGTTATTTAAGATTTAGAATAAATTCAGTTTGCTAGATTTGGCGATCGCATTTTACGGTATTTGTCCTTGATTGCCTGTTTGACCACCTGTTGGTACACCAGTATCCCTTCCAGTTTGACCGCCAGTTTGACCTCCAGTATCCCCTACGCTTGGATTGTCTTGGTCTGTTCTTGGTGGTTGGGGAGTCACGGGATTGCGATCGTCTTCAAATTTCCGCAGTGGGTCATCGTTAGTGGTGATACAATTCGTAGAGAGCGTACTAGCTCCACCACGAGAATTGACATTACACAAACCTTCAATCCAGACTTTTTGAGTCTCTAATCCTGCTAAAGTTTCTTTCCTCACTTTATTCAGAATTACCTGCACATTCGGAGATTCTTGAGCAACTAATGCTTCTTGTCCCGGCCCTAATCCCGTAGCTAATTGGCTGGTTTGATAAAATTTCTGTAAGTCAAAGTTTTGTACTGGACTGATTACCCCATTGTTAACAGTAACTGTTTGACCAGCTTGTAAAGTTTGGGTTTGCGTTCCGCTAAGATTGGTAACTGTAACAGGTAAATTAGTTAAATTAAAAACTTGAGTAGTATTAGTAGCACCATTATGAGTTACAGCTACAGCCCCACTGGTAACATTTGGGGGTAATATATCTGAACCTGGTGGTGGTGCGGCTGCTATGATATTAATCCGACTTTGAGGTGTTTCAATTGTCGTTCCCGTACTCCCAGCCGCACTGGCGATTACAGCTGTACCATTTTGCAATTGAAAAATAGTTTCTGCTTTATAAACGCCGTTAGTGATTTCATAACGCCGGAGTCCTGGTTTAAATAGAAAAGTCGCACTAGAACCAATCCTCGCTAGCGCACCTTCGTTAAATAATAATTCAGCCCGCGATCGCGTTTTTGTTTGTAGTGCATCTAAAGGAACCAACACATCAGCCTTTTTCGCAGCCCGTGGAGGTTTATCTTTCAATAACAATTGCACTTGATTTTGCAACTTGTAAACTTCTGCACGGGTAAGTAAATCTTGCTGCGCCAATGCTGGAGTTATCCAAGATGCAGTGAGACATATCCCCACAATTAGCTTTTGACTTAATGACTCCATCCCCCCACTCCATCACAACTTTAAATAAAAGTGCTAATTATAATTAGAACATTTGTTCTGTGATTTTCGACTACAAACAGCGATCGCTTTTTTCCAGATAAACACTGTTACGTTTAATAAATATCCAATGCCCCATGCCCTACAGTTAATAAACTGTTACACAAAATGAGTGTATATTTGCATCTCAGTAAAGTTTGCTTTCAAAATGAGACACCATAATTTAATAGTGCTATTTTAATAATTGAAGCTAAGGAGCTTCCCTGGCAGATACAACAGCCAAGTAGACGAAGTCCACGCTAGTTAAGAGGTAAAAAACGCTGTTACATAGTCTGTCTCGTCAACTAACAACAACACCCAACTCGAAAGCTAATATTTCCTCAATGTGGTAAAGAGGGGGTAATACAAGTAAACGTAATTACATAGCGAGAATGTAATTAGTAATTGTAACCCCGTGTGTCCTGAGTAAACAGAGGAAATCACTAAGCAAGTCGCAGCTTGGGTGTTGTTGTATTTATGGGGTAGGGAAATAATTGATATAAAAAAATATACAACTATTTATTGTGGGGTGGGCGTCTCGCCCGCCCATAGTCAAAGGCGGGCAAGACTTCGGCGTGAGCGCTCAGTCGAACGCTGCCCACCCCACAAGATTGGATAATTTATTTGTTGGAAGTCCCTAAAACGAAAAAATAAGTTTATGAGCCTGCCTACGCAGGCTACCCTGGGGGAAGCCGCTTCGCGTCTATTTTTGTATAGCCTCACCCTGATAGGCTGTAGGTGCAAGATATCAATTACCGCAGTTAGTTGAAATCGGACTCCGGGAAGCGTAGGCTTTGCTGCTGGAATCTTGATGTCTGGCGGGTTCGCCTATACACCTGCGGGGGATGCTCAGACGGGAATTTCCATAATAAACTCTGTACCTGCGCCTAAAACAGAATTGCAACTTAATTTACCGCCATGAGTTTCTTCTACAATTTGGCGCGCGATCGCTAATCCTAATCCCGTTCCTTTGCCCACGGCTTTAGTTGTAAATAAATGAGCGAATATTTTTTGTTGAATTTCTGCATTCATGCCTTTACCATTATCACTAATGACAATTTTCACCACTTTATTTACTAATGCAGTTGTAATTGTAATGCAGTTAGGCTGGGCTTGAATTTCTTTAAAGCTCTTACCAATATTTGCTTCTTCTAAAGCATCAATCGCATTCGCCAGAATATTCATAAATACTTGATTTAATTGTCCGGGAAAACATTCAATTTGGGGTATATCTCCATACTGGGTGATGACTTCAATTGCTGGGTGTTGTTCATTAGCTTTGAGACGATGTTTCAGAATAAGAATCGTGCTATCAATGCCTTGATGAATATTAAATGGTACTTTGTAATCTTTATCGGCGCGAGAAAATGTCCGCAGACTGGTACTAATATTTTTCAGTCTGTCGCAAGCCATCACCATTGCATCGATGGTTTTGGGTAAATCTTCTAAGAGATAATCTAATTCAATTTCTGCGGCATGTTCTTGAATTTCATCGCCAGGATTTTCTATTATTTCTTGATAGAGTTGCAAGTGTTCAGCGATATCAGCAAAATTTGGTTTAGTCTGTTGAAGAGTAGCAAAAATAAAGCCCAACGGATTATTCATTTCGTGAGCGACACCAGTAACTAAGTTGCCCAATGCAGACATTTTTTCACTTTGTACAATTTGTAAATGGGCGTTTCGGAGATCTGTTAGGGCTTGTTCTAAGTCAAGTGATTGTTGTTGCAAAGCCAGTTCTGCTTTTTTACCATCGCTAATATCAATTAGCACCCCATCCCATAAAATTGCACCATCGGCTTGTCGTTCTGGCCTAGCAGCAGAGCGTACCCATTTTACAGTTCCTGAAGGCAAAACAATCCGCCATTCATGGGCAAATGGTGTTAAATTTTGGGCAGATTCCATCGTTGCTTGGATTATATTCAGATCATCATCAGGATGATGCATAGCACTCAGGCTATGTACGCCAGCCATGACTAATTCTGGCTCTAATTCATACAAGTCAAAACAGCCAGAACTCACATAAGGCGTGGAAGTTGAACCGTCCGGAGCGAGACGGAATTGATACACCATCCCCGGAATATTATTTGCCAAATTTTGGAAGCGGGTTTCGCTAGCCTGCAATTTTACGAGAGATTCTTGAGACTTTTGATAAAGTCGGGCATTTTCTAGAGAAATTGCTGCTTGAGTGCAAATTAAGTTCAGCAGTTCCACTCGTTCGCTGGTAAAGGCTCCTGTGGCTAAGTTATTCTCTAGATACAAAATACCTAGCAATTGACCTTGACGTAAAATTGGACTGCACAAGCTACTTTTTGGCTGTTGACGCATAATATATGGGTCATTTGCTAAAGTCAAATCGGCAGTTGCATCAAACAGCACAACAGTTTGTTGATTGTGCTTGACTTTGTAGATGAGCTTCAGGGGAATATCTTGGCTTTCCTCAATGGGAATACGCTGTAAAATCACTGGCTCCGTTCCCACAGTAACTAACCCTTTGATTAACAGGCGTTCGTCTCGCAGCATCATAAACACACATTTATCAGCCCCCACATTTTCAATCACAATCGACAGCAACAAGGAAAGCAGTTTTTCTAGTTCAATTTCCCCAGAGATAGCATGAGTCGCTTTGAGAATGGTAGCTAAGTCAAGGGAATTAGAGATACTGTGAGAAGAAGAACTAGCGGAGGTGAAGGTTTCCCTGGCGATGAGGGTTTCCTTCAGTGAGAGGTGAGGGCGAGTTGACTGTAAAATAGCAGTCAAAAGTTGCGGGTAACGTCTTTCTAAGTCGTTAACTTTGGCTTTTGCACCCCAACGAGCATAGTTATAGTAGGCTTTGATTGTGTATTCTTCAGCAAGGCGCTGTTTATCCCATTGCAGATAAAATTTGGCTGCTAATTCGTTGGCGAGGGCTTCTTCGTTGATAAATTGATGTTCTTGAGCCAAATTTATCGCTCGATCGTAACATTCGCTAGCAGCAAATTTTTCACCCAATACTCGATGACGTTCCGCTTCTACTAAATACCATTTATGCAAGTGGTTCATCGGTGCATATTGCGCCCACTGGTGCAGAATTGTTTGATGGTTGCTAGCAGCAGTCAGCAGTTCGGCTTGCTGTGGTTCTGGCTGGGTGGGGATAAGTCCGAGATAAGTTAGCGCCGCATAAAAATGGAAAATGGGCACAAAAATCGTGCCGGAAACTGCCATTAAACAAGGCTGGGCTTGGGCGATATAGTCCCGTGCATCTGTATAATTAGCAAAATAGCAAGCAAGTAGCAGTTTGTAGATATAAGCTTGCGCGATCGCAATCAAGTCATGATCCTGGTGATGCTTGGTTAGCATCAAGGTTTCATTGTAGGTATTGCCAATCAAGTAATCTGGTTGGCTGACTGGTTCTATGAAATTTTCTGCGGCTTGTTTTCCCAAATTTAGATATATTTGAGCCGAATATTGTTTCACCTGAGCCAATGCCAAACTATAATCAGCCATGACTTGAACAAAACTATTCAGTTCTTCACCACTAAAAAACCTACCATCACTGTGACCACCCAGAGCAAAACCAGCATGTAAAAAATCTCCGGTTTCGATGCCAGTTTGGTAGGCTGTTAACAAAAGTGGAATTGTGGCATCTAATCGCTCTTGGTAATGTTGAATAAAGCAGCCAAACAGAGAAAGTACTCCGGATTTATTCGGTTTAATATGTAATTTTTCCAGTAAATTCAGCGCCAATTGACCAAAAGCATAACCTGTGGCAGGATCTTCCAAGAATCCACACAATACCATACCGTGAATACCATATCCGGTTGTGGATGCCGCAGTATTACCCGATTGTAGAGATAAACTTACCATCATCGAACTCAACCAGGGTAATAAACCGGGCATTCCTTGGATAATTGGTGAAAACAACATACCCAACAGTTCCATAGCCGCTTCTGTGGTGGGATCTGTCATTAAGGGGAGATTGATCAAGTCGGCAATTTCTCTGCCTGCTAATTGGGTGGTAAGCTGTTGTAGCATTGCGCCAATCAAGTCTGGATCGGGTTGTTGTGGTAGTTCCACCCCTAATTGTGCTAATGCTTTTCTACCAACCGCGATCGCTCCTAATACATTACTTTGTAAAACTTGCGCGGCAATTTGAATTTCATAAATTTTCACTCGATCTAAAATTGTTCGCGCCGATAGCAAGACTATGGTTGCTATCTGTTCCATACTTTCAAAGTCACTATTTAAATAACTCGCTTCAGCCGCCGCAATATGCAAATTTAAAGCCAATTCATACTGATGTATCCAGCAATTTTCTGGTAGAAGTTCCAGTCCGATTTGAAAATATGTTCTAGCTGCTGCATATGCTGTAGAATTTCTCGCCTTTGCTCCGGCTTTTAAGTTTAGTTGAGCTAATCTTTCTTGTTCACATGGTTCAACAATTAACTTAATACCTTTATTCAAATGCCCAACAATATCAAACAGTTTTTCTTCTTGTTGGATTGGCGAAAGATTTTGCTGGAGTAATTGTCCAATTTGCAGATGGGTGGCTTGTTTTCGCTCTTGGGGAATCAGGGAATAGGCGGCTTGCTGTACTCTATCATGTAAGAATTTATATTTTGCTAACTGTTTATTATGTCCTTCTTCCAGGGTAAATTGTTCTAAGCGATCGCTCTCATTTGCCTGATAAAATTTATAAACTTCACTAATTGGTAAAATCAATCCTTCTTGCAATGCTTTCCACAAATCAGCAGCAGTTTCCATTTCTGACTGTTGGGAAACAATTGCCAAAGTTGCTAAATCAAAAGAGTTACCAATACAAGCAGCCAATTGTAAAATATTTTGCGTTGATTGTGGCATTTTTTGTAATTGCCATGCCATAAAAGCCACAACATCATCTGTAAGCGCTAGCTGATTTACCTGGGTAATATCGCATTGCCAACAACCTAGTGCAAAATCAAATTGAATAAAATTTTCTTGATATAATGATTTGAGAAACTGTGTAGTAAAAAACGGATTACCCTGAGTTTTTTGATAAATTGAGACAGAAAGATTCCATGCTAAATTTTCTGAGCATTTCAGGGTATCAGCCACTAACTGATTTACTTCTACTTGATTCAGTGGCGTTAAGGTAATAGTATTAATTATTGATTGATTTTTCTGAATTTCCTGCAAAGTCAACATTAACGGATCTGCTGGTTTGACTTCGTTATCGCGGTATGCCCCAATTAAGAAAAGATAACTGGTATCAGACATTAAAAGCTGAATCAAATTTAATGATGCTGAATCTGCCCATTGCAAATCATCTAAAAATATCACTAATGGATGTTCAACACTGGTAAATACTTGCGTAAATTTTTTAAATAATAAATTAAATCTATTTTGTGCTGCTGTACCTGATAATTCTATCGCCGGAGGCTGTGCGCCAATAATTATTTCTAATTCGGGAATAACTTCAATAATTACCCCGCCATTTTCTCCCACAGCTTCTAAAATTTGATGTTTCCATTGTTGAATTTGTGTATCGCTTTCAGTTAAAATTTGACCAATAAAATCGCGAAATGCTTGCACAAACGCCGAAAAAGGAATATTCCGTTGAAATTGGTCGTATTTACCCTTGATAAAATAACCGCGTTGTCTGAGAATTGGTTTATGAACCTCATTGACAACTGCTGTTTTACCAATTCCAGATAACCCAGCCACCAGCATCATTTCTGTAGCACCAAGACTCACGCGCTCAAATGCTTGCAGTAGGGTAGATACTTCCGCTTCTCTCCCATAAAGTTGATCGGGGATAATAAAGCGATCGCTAATATCTCGTTCTCCAATGGCAAAGCTTTTGATATTACCAGTTTCTGCAAGTTGAGATAAACATTTTTCTAAATCATATTTTAATCCCAAAGCACTTTGATATCTATCTTCAGCATTTTTTGCCATCAATTTCATCACAATATCAGAAATCACCAAGGGAATTTCTGCTCTTTTACCTGCTAATAAAGGTGGTTTCTTCGCAATATGTGAATGTACTAATTCCATCACATCATTTGTGGGAAATGGTAATTCTCCTGTGAGTAATTCATAGAAAGTCACACCCAAAGAATAAAAATCAGTCCGGTAATCAATTGGGCGATTCATTCTCCCTGTCTGTTCGGGAGAAATATAAGCCAATGTTCCTTCCAACACATTAGGATTAACTATTGCTGGCGTTTCTCGCGGTAATAAAGAAGCAATACTAAAATCAATTAATTTAACTTGTTGAGTCTCCGGATTAATTAATATATTGCTAGGTTTAATATCTTTATGAATTATGCGCTCGTGGTATAATATATCTAAAGCTTTGCAAAGTGCGATCGCAATTTCTAAAAACTCTCCGAGAAAGCTTCCCCTACTATTAGCTTGCCATTCCAGCAGAGAAACTCCCCCAAAATCTTCCATAATCAGGGCGTAACCATTTTGGTATGGTTCGAGGCTATAGATTTGAATAATTAGAGGTGAGTTGAGATTTTTGGCAATGCTGTACTGATTGCAAAAAGATAAGAGTTCGCTAAAGCTAGGATAGGGATTTTTCAGCAGTTTAATCACAACAGGTAATGCGTCAGTCTCCCGAATAGCCCGATAAACCAATGTTCTTGAGCCATTGTAGATTTCTTTAGCAATCTTGTATCCGGGAATATTCAGCATAGCATCAACCTCAACTACCGGGCTTAGTATTCCCACATCGACAATTTATTTCACCAAAACAAGCAAAAATAGATAAGTAAGTAATGTTAACATGCTTGAAACCCTTACCAATAACCAAAATGTAACTGAAAAAACTCTGCGTACCTACCCTGCGGGAAGGCGAAGCGCCTATGCGTAAACCTTAGCGTACCTTTGCGTTAAAAAAAATATACTTTTATGCAACTTCATCCTAAATTCGTATAACCTCAACCTGCTAAAATATAAACATCATTATCATAGCTATTATTACCAACTTGAGTATCAATCCATAAACCACCATAAACAATCATTTGCTGCTTAAATTGAATTGTCGAATGACCAAATCGCGGCGGTGGAAATTTCCCTTCTACTTCAGGAATAATCCCCCTATAAGTTCCGCTATTACTATCGCCAATAGCAGGCAGATTTAATAATACCAAATCGCCAATAGTCACATGGCTCACGCCATTACCTGGAGCCATACCTGCAAATAAAACTAAATTATCGCCAAATTCTCCATAGCTGTGAACAGTACGATAGGGAATTCCACTATCATCATCAAACTCATCAGAGTATTCTTCCTCATCATCATCCGGCAGAATAATTTGATATGAATAATTCTCTATGCCGATAAATTCAGCTTTTTGCCATTGTAATTTAATTTGACTTTCCGAATCCAAATTACCCAATTCTAAAGTAAAAATATCTTCGCAGAATCCGCCGTAAGCCGCATCCCCCAGAAACTTAATTAATGTATTACCACGTACTTTCAATCCAGCTAAAGCAGCATCAGTACAGTTTTCAACTTGGATATCGATCCAGCACATTTGTGAGAGATCTAAGAGATGAATATCTTCATAGGCTGCGTAAATATCAAAAGAACCACCATCAATAAATAACTTATCTTGATATAAAGCTGCGCTATGATGAGAACGAGGTGCTGGTGGCGTACCATTAGGGATAACTTGCGACCATTCCCAGGTTTTAAGATTGAGGATATGCACAGCAACATCAGTAAAAGTATATCCGCCGTCTTTTGCTTCTTTATATCCTCCCCAAACCAGCATTTTATCTTGATATAAAACAGCAGTATGAAAGCCTCTACTATCAGGAATATTGCCAAAAATCTCAGGTTGCGTCCAAGTCCAAGTTTCTAAATCTAGCAAGTGAACATCGTTAAAGGTGTCGCCAGTCTCGTTACTTTCTCCAGCAAATACAATCATGGAATTTTCATACAAAATTGCAGAATGTCCATATCTAGGTGAGGGAGGTTGTCCCTGGATTTGGGGTTTTCGCCAAATGAAATGAGGGGTATGTAATGACATAGTTATTTTGATAAAAAAGGCTTAATTCATCAGATAAAAGCAGAGAATTTCTGTAATCTTGCCTTTTTCCAGGGTAAAATTTAAACCTGCGGGACTAGGAGTTTCAATCGAGTAACTTAAGCGAGTGAGATTACCTTCTTTATAAGCATCAGTGTTACCATAGGTTCTAGTAATTTTTGATGGACTGTCACCAACTTTGACACCATCTAGAGTTGCATATTTATTACTAGTTGCTTTTATTTGATAAACAGTGAATTTATTTTCCGGAAAATCTTCGGCTAAATCAATAGAAATACCCCGATATTTCAGCGTGCGCACTTTACCAATAGCAGGCATAAATTGATTTTCTACTTTTACAGGCTTACCTAAAATTTTTCTTACCTGTGCTTCCGACATATCAAGTTTTACACCACCAATTCCCAGGCGTTCGATAGTGATTCCTTTTACTTGATTAGAACTTTGGGCGATTTGATATTTAGCCGTAATATTAGCATTTACAGGACTTTGAATAAAGCTGGTTAAAGATATAGTCGCAGTTGCGATCGCTAAGGAAATTTCTCTTAACATAAATTTAAGTAATCAGTAATTATTAGATAAAAATTATACCAATTAAAAAAATAATTCGACAAATGGTAGGCGCATGGCATTGCCATTGGTGTCAACTTAAGCTAAAAATAGCCACTGTCTGAGCTTTTTCAGCCGATGCGATCGCAATCAAAGTCGTTTTGATTGTCGTCAAAGTCGATCTGATTGCAATCAAAGTCGATCTGATTGCAATCAAACTTGATCTGATTGTCATCAAAGTCGATCTGATCGCAATCAAACTTGATCTGATTGTCGTCAAACTTGATCTGATTGCAATCAAAGTTGATCTGATTGTCGTCAAAGTCGATCTGATTGCAATCTGAGTCGATGCGATCGCAATCAAACTTGATCTGATTGCTTTTACACCTTACAATGTCTCGCCCAGCACGTAATTTTCAACCAGGCTTTTGTTATCACACGCCCTGGTGGGGAAGTCAAAAGTCAAAAATCAAAAATAAGTATTTTCAGACTCTTATTGTATACTTGAGCTTTAGTATACTTAATTACAGCAGTTTTCACCTATTTGAACCACACCTGTCGTAGGGGCACGGCACTAGTAAAATTATTGTATGTACCAAAAGATTGTCGGTGCCGTGCCCCTACAGCGTGGTTTATTTACCTGAAAATAGCTGTAATACAGCAGATTGCCAGTTAGTGAGGTACAGATTATCGTTGATTGTAGGGGCACTGGCACTGCCATGCCCCGAAGCGCGTACTTCATTTACCTGCAATATGCTGTATGAGTAATTACATCCCAATTCCTGATAGAGCATTTGAATTTGCTGTTAGGATAACAAAGCTTTGTTCCTATCTAGATAAACAACCAGGCACATCCAGATGATTGGCTAATCAATTATTTAGAGCAGGAACTTCCATAGGTGCTAATCTCGAAGAATCTCGTTCCGCAGAGAGCGATAAAGATTTCATCAGTAAACAATCAATAGCTTTAAAAGAAGCAAAAGAAACAAGATATTGGTTGAGGCTGTTAATTAAATCAGAAATGATGACTGAGACACAAGTAAAAAACCTTTTAGATGAGTGTGAACAATTAATTAAAATTATTGCTAAATCAATCGTCACGACTAAAGGAAAGCTCGAAAAATAAACTTTTGACTTTTGACTTTTGACTTTTGACTTCCCCAAAGGGGTTGCCAGGTATCGGATTTATGAAATGCTGATGGTTACGTGGAAAATGAGGCGGAAACAAATATTCACAAACTTCTCAAAGCCTTAAATGTTAAACTTTACAAGTAGCAATGCGATAGAAGAGCATGGATTCCTGATTTGGTATCCAGCTTACGCGCGACGCATCGGTTTCCGATACAACAATGCTACGCGACACAATCCACGGTAGGCTTCCCCTACCATAATATGGGTCATTTTTTATACGCCTCAGATGTTCGTCGTAGCTCACCCAGTAGCCTCCTCTACTGCCCGTTTCTTCTTCCCTAGTTTTTTTATCAACATACCATCCAACTGCTTTGGAAATCCGAAAATAATTTTCTTCATCTTTCTTATTCCACTCTTGTGGTTTTATACCCAGCCTATTCCCAGTCTTAATCCATATTTCCTTTTGCACACTAAAACCAAAACGGTTCCCTGAATTAGTGATCCAAAGCTGGTCTATTTTTTTCAGATCTGGACAAGAAAAATTATTAATATCGTGAATATGTAAAGCGCTTTGTTCTTCTTTTTTAGCAATATTGAGCATTAGTAAGTATGTTTGATAATCAGCTGCGCCCCAATTTTGATTTGGAGGTTTCAAAAAATATTCAAGTTGCGCATATAAATGTTGGGTAAGAGATTTTTCTACTCGTTCTCTCAATTCTGATGCTGAAGTGTTGGTTGAGAGTAGTTTAAGTAAATTGCGATGAACAGCTGCAACATCTTCTGCTGCAAGCAATTGATTGTTTTTTGTAAATGGACTTATTCTTTCTGGGTAATTATTAATAATTTCAAATGCAGATTCATAAGATTCTATAGCTTGGTTTATTTCTTTTTTCTCTGCGAGTAAATTACCTTTAACTTTATTAGCCAAAACTTGAATTTGTAACCCTTCGCTAGAATTAATACTTTTATCTGCTTGTGCTAAAAAATTATTGCTTTCTTTAATTTCTTTTTCTGCTTCATCCCAATTTTTTAAATGCTGATATGCTTGTGAACTAGAAGCAAGTAGTAGAGCTTGCTTGAGTTTATAGTCTTTAACGTTGAATGATAAACCTGCTAATCTTAAGGCTTCATCTGATTCAGATGTAAGATTTGCATTGCGTAACTCTCCAGCTAATTCAGACAGTTTTTGCACATTTTCAACATCTTTCTTTGCTAAAGCCAGTTTAGCTTGTAAATTTTCTGCTTCTTTTTTGGCTACTTGCGCTTGTCGTTTAGCGTCATCAGCATTTTTTTGTGCTTCTTCAGCATTTTGTTGTTCAACTTTAGCTTGTTCTTTGGCTTTTGTAGCTTGTTGGTTAGCTTCAGCAGCATTTTTTTGTGCTTCTTCAGCATTTTGTTGTTCAACTTTAGCTTGTTTGTTAGCTTCATCAGCCTTTATTTGTGCATTTTTAGCTTCTTCTCTTGCTGCTGTCGCTTTTTGATTAGCATCGTCAGCTTTTTTTTGTTCTTCTTTAGCTTTTTCTGTCGCTTTTTGTGCTTCTTGTTTAGCAGCATCAGCAATTTTTTGCACTTGTTGAGCCTGCTGCTGTAAGGCTATAACTTTTTGTTCTGCTTCTTGAGTTTTTGTATTAGCTTGTTGAGCTTTTGTGTTAGCCTCTTCAAACCTTTTTTGTGCTTGTAATGCTTTATTTGCTTCTCTTGCTGCAAATACTCCTAAAATTACAGCAATAAATACAGCCACAAATAAAATAGCAGCCCCGTTACGAATTTGCTTTTGAGATTTCCTATTAGCTTCACTTAGTAGTTTATTTCTTGACTCGGCTGCTTCCTTATCTTTTCTTTCTCTCTCTAAAGCAGCTTCTTTTTCCTTAGCCGCAATTTCTTCCTGAATTTCTTGCTCTTTACTCGCTGCTAAAAACTGCCTATCTTGATAACTTAAACTCTTATCCCTCGCCCATACTTCCGCTTCTTCTAAAGCCTTTCCTCTCAATAATCGTGATGTATCCTTTCCCTCAGAAGCTACCCAAAAGCGAAAATTCTCGGAATATGGGCGCAGATTTTTTAATTGATTATCTATCCAATCTCGATTAAAAACTTCTTGGTATATGCGATTATAAACTCTTAAATTATTTTGCTGCCTAAAAACCAAACCAGAAAGCTGTAATTCACTTTGCTCTAAAGTATCATCGGCTTTAATCTCGGATTTTTCATCCCTCAATCTCATTTGCTGATACAGTTCTAATAAATATCCCGCCCGTTGTTCATCACGCAAAATCCTCGCTTGAATTGTGCGTAAATGCTCAGGCTCATCTTGCGATTCCCAATTTTCAATAATCCGCGATTTTACTACCTGCTCAACAGTTCGAGAATTATTTTGCAAAGATTCTTCCATCATCAATTGACACAATTTTTGCGTCAGAAATGGTTGTCCTCCTGTCCAATATAAAATTTCCTTCATGACTGCTTGAGGATGAGAAAATCTCCCTGACATCCCCTTAGCTAACGGCTCAACTTCATGCAATTGAAAACCAGTCAACGAGATAGCTTGACCAATATTAAACGGAGTCCGTTGTTTATCCTTAATCAAATTGCTAGGTGATGCGACTCCCAACAAACAAAAAGTCAGGCGATTATATTCAGGATTATCAACCCGCTTGTTATAACAGGCGCGAATCATTGCAAAAAAATCATCTGTAGGAAAGTTCAGGCTAAGTACGCTATCAATTTCATCAATAAAAATAACAATATTTTCTTTAACTTCAACCAGTAATATCTCTTCTAAAAACTTGCGAAATCTCGTTACCAGCGAATTTAATTGATTAGCTTCCCACCAATCACCAAAATCTACATCTAAATCAAAATTTTCAATTAAATTATCAATTAAATCCGCATACCATTGTTCCGGCGGTACATTTTGAACACCCCCAGCCGAAAGGTCAATTGCTGCACATTGTACACCTTCTTCTCTAAGTCTTTGCATGGTACGCACGCGCAAGCTAGACTTTCCGCTTTGTCGGGAGTTCAAAACATAACAAAACTTTCCCGCTTTTAATCCCGCATACAAATCACCGTCAGCTTGGCGTGTGACGTAGGTGCTAGAATTTTCCGGTAAACTTCCAGAGAATATATATTGGTCATTTGTCATTTGTCATTTGTCATTTGTCATTTGTCATTTGTCATTTGTCATTTGTCATTTGTCTTAGGGACATCCAATTTTTTAAATACCCAATCAATTTGTAGTGCGAGCATCTTGCTCGCGGTTGTTCAAAAGCGAGCAAGACTTCGGCGTGAGCGCTCAGTCGAACGCTGCTCGCACTACGGAATATGGGTAATTTATTTTTTGTAAGTCCCTTAGTAGGGTGCGTTATGGATTTTAGTCCTAAGACCAATTCAATCAGAAGATACATATAATTTAGCCTGCGCAGGCAGGCTTTGTTTGTTTAGCCCCAGGCTTCCAGCCTGAGGGCGTTAATGTGCAGCTTCACAGAAAATATTTATTACTATAACTCACCCTATTACCCCAAGCGCACTGAAAAATACTGACGATATAATTCACAACTGGGAACGCAATCATTACCTGAAAGTTTAACCAACCCTAAACTATGTAACTTGAATGCAACCTCAGTATCTAACCTTATAGGCGCATTCGCCATTACCACCTTTTTATACCCTACCTCAAGCAGAGAATTATGTTGTAAATGCCACAATTGCTGTCGCAAATGAGCGCTAAAAAT
This sequence comes from Calothrix sp. FACHB-168, assembly GCF_963889195.1. Classification (NCBI taxonomy): domain Bacteria; kingdom Bacillati; phylum Cyanobacteriota; class Cyanophyceae; order Nostocales; family Calotrichaceae; genus Calothrix; species Calothrix sp. FACHB-168. Next base: position 47,854 of record NZ_CAWPNJ010000032.1, on the reverse strand, counting down.
TCCCTGTTCTGTTGGCGCAAGTTGCAAAAGTTCTTCCATACTAGCTTGGGGATTTTTCAGATAACTAACTGCTTGCTGAATTAAATCGGGATGTCCTCCTATTAACTCCATCAACTTACTCAAATCTTGTTGTCCCAATTTATCTGCTAATTCATACTGCTGGGTAAGAGATTCTACTTGTTGCAGGTTAAATTCCGGTAACTCAATGGCAATTCCTACATTAAATGGTGAATGATTAGTATCTAAAGTAGGATAAGATTCTGTGGAATGAACTACCACTAATCGCAACTTCTTCCAGAGATTACCAATTTTATCTCCTTGTTTCGCTGCTTCATACCATCCCCGCAATAATAAGCAGAATTGAGGAAAAATCTCTGGATATGCAAACAGTCGCTCAAAATTATCTATAGCTAAAACTAAAGGGCTATCATTAACCCCTAATAAATATTTTTGTAAATATCGAGTACAATTTTTATTTACCCCAAAAACATCTTGCCAGTATTTATCTAATTGTGGTTCTATATCTAGGCTATCGGAAACATTAACACATAACCATTGTAAAAATGTTTTGGTGTCAGCCAAAATATCACTATCAGCAAGTTTTAAATCTAATTTTGCTGTTTGATAACCCTGCTCTCTGGCAGAATTTAGCACTTTCTCCAACAGTAATGTTTTACCCATTCTCTGCGGCGACCTAATGCGAATTAGCGCCCCAGGTTGTAAAATTGCTGCATAAGATTTCGCCTCAATTGGCGGTCTTTCTACATATATTGTCGTCGCTTCTGCTGAAGAATTGGATAATAATATATCTGATTTCATAATTAATTGAGGCGTCAGATTTTCATCTATCCCAGCTACAAGCATCGAACTACAACCTAATTTATAAGCAAACTCATAATCTTTATCTGCACCAAGTGCATCATAAAAACCTACTGCAAATTCAATAGCTGCGCGATCGCCAATTGCTTGACTCATCCCTACAACATAATTAATATGTTTTGCTATTTCCTGAGCTTGGTATTTAGAGTAACAAGCATTGAGAACTACACATTCTACTTGATTAGCAAATAATTGAAATAGCCCAGCTAAAGCTTCCGCATCAACTAACTTAATTTGACCAGATTCATCTTCAAATACTAAGCCTTCTTCACCCACCCCATGTCCGGAAAAGTGAATGATTTGCGGTTCGTATTCCAAAATAGCTCTGTGTATATCCCTGTAGCGGACAGTTTCTACTGTATCAATAGAATATTGGTCACGATTTTTTGACCTTTTCAACCCCTCCTTAATTTCGCGCATCTCTTCACCCAAACGCAACGGACTGCTTCCTCTAGGATTTGCAGATAATAGTAAAATTTTCCGAATGTAATTTTGGTTACTCATTATGAAGTTTCAACCACAGTAGCCTAAAAGCAAGGCTAAAATGGCGGATGTTTGAATTTTAGCTAGATATACATCTTGAGTATGGGGTTTTTCAGAGTTTAGAGCAAGATTACAGCAATCATGCTTTGCGTTAATCTATATATTATGGGGTAAATATTTCTTCCTTTCCCTTTACCCTTCTTCATATAGTTATGCTCAATCGCTCTAGAGAACTGACCGATCGCATTAACTTAAAGGTGCTGGCTTCGATGTGCAAGCGCCACGCTAATTCTTCAAAATTGTACGGTAGACAATTTCATACTACAAATGTAATATGAAAATAAGTTATTCCTTCATTACAAATACTACAGAAATTCGATGATCCACAATTTTGCCTCAAATATAGATAGAGCAAGACATGACCGACCCCGCAAGGGTTTGGGCAAAAACAACGCCCTATTTGGTTTTGAGGGTACATATCAATGTTCCAGCAGTACATCTGCAATGGACGGGATTATTGAAGTGCTAGCCGCCTGGCTAAATCCAGACCGGCTGATAGATAGCGGGAGGTGCAAGTGCATTCTTGTACCGCAGATAAGGAAAAAAGTGTTAACTACTTAACCCCCGCTTCTGATGCAAAGAAACGGGGGTTATTTTTTTCGGAGTGAATTCACCTATGGAACCTCAACCACAGACTCAGAAAGCAAACGTATTACAAAACTCGGTAGTCGTGTTCTCTAAGAACTACCTACCATTGGCAAGGATTAATATCAAACGCGCTATTGTCTTGCTAGTTAGCGGACAGGCTGAATCCTTAGAGTTTGGTAGTTCAACGCTTTGGGAAGTGCGATCGCCTAGCATCGTACTACAAGTTCCCGAACACATTCGTTTGACAGTAGGTAACCCCGAACGTCATTGGAAAGTACCACCTGTCAATCGCCGTGAAGTCCTCAAGCGTGATAGCCATAGCTGTCAATATTGCGGTAGTACCAAGCGTCTCACCCTCGACCATGTAATACCTCGTTCCAAAGGTGGACAGCATACCTGGGACAACGTTGTTACAGCTTGTGAACGTTGTAACTCGACAAAAAGCGATCGCCTTCCCCATGAAGCAGGAATGGTACTCAAAACCAAACCTAAAGCGCCAATTCACCCAGCAGTTGCATTTGCCGAACAGTTCTGGAACGCACAACGCCTAACTGAGAATGAGTAATTCACTCCCTTAAACCCAGTCAGAGAGGGCAATACAGCCATTACATAACATCGCCCTCTCATTTCTCAAAAAAAATTTGTAGTATACCCTTGACAGTTTTGTAACATGTATGTAGTATATATGTAGTGAAGCAAAAGAGCCTCAGCAAAAGGCACAGCGCTCACACCTCTGAACCATGAAAACTAAATAATTGCCACCCAACGTGGGGGTGTAGCTTAGTCCGGTTTAAAGCAGTCGCCTGTCGAGCGAAAGACCGTGGGTTCAAATCCCATCATCCCCGCCTTGTAGCCTTGTGGACAAATAGAAAAGTCGCTCTGATTCTCAGTCAGAGAGAAGCGGGTGCAACTCCCGTCGAGGCTTCCAAAAATGTCCAGGTCGCCTAATGGTAGGGTATTGGTCTGCAAAACCGACGGTGCGAGTTCAATTCTCGCCCTGGACTCCAAACGTTGCAGTGTAACCTAACGGCAAGGTACTCGGCTCTAGCCCTTGGATATGCGAGTTCAACTCTCGCCACTGCGACCAATGCAGGGATGGTGTAACGGCAGCACCAGGGTCTCCAAAACCTTTAGTCTAGGTTCAAATCCTAGTCTCTGCGTTCTACTGCGTGCCCCAACATAAGAAGCTTACAAACTGGTTAATCGGTCTATAAAACCGAAGTAGGTTCGACTCCTACAGCCTCCGCCAAACCAAACTTGGAGGCTGTTAAAACAGCTTCTCAAACTTGCATGTTGTAGAAATTTCAATAATGGTGCCGTAGGCAAATTGGTAAAGCCACCTGTCTTACCCTTCGGGAAGGCTAACGCCTACAAGCAGGAAATTGCGGGTTCAATTCCCGTCGGCACTGCTGACTTGAGTTGGGATGGCAGAGAGCAGTCAAACTGGTCTCTCCATTCCTTTATTTCACCCAGAAATCTCAAGTAATTACTCAAACATATATGGGTCGGCTCGCCTATTGGTGTGGGCAACGGTCTGTAAAACCGCCGCGTTTGCGTTGCTGGTTCAATTCCAGCCCGACCCATCATGGAGAGATTGCTATCGGCAGGGCAAGCTGTTTGCTAAACAGTCGTGGATGTAAGTCCACTGTGGGTTCAACTCCCTCTCTCTCCGCCTTATGAGAACGTGGTGTAACTGGATTGCATCTCAGATTACGAACCTGAAGGTTGGGGGTTCAAGTCCCTCCGTTCTCGCCTTATCCCCTGGTAGCTCAGTTGGTAGTAGCGCCTGTTTGAAGAACAGGAGGTCATCCGTTCAATCCGGATCTGGGGGACTGGCACATTGCCCCATAGCTCAATGGCAGAGCAAGCGGCTGTTAACCGCGAGGTTGTAGGTTCAAGTCCTACTGGGGCAGCCATTCATTGCCGAGTGGACGATTTGGAAAGTCGCTGTGAATCTGAATCACAGAGATGTTGGTTCGACCCCAACCTCGGCAACCAATTATTGCCCTGTGGTGTAACTGGCAACATCCCTCGCTTTGAACGAGGAGATTCCAGGTTCAAACCCTGGTAGGGCAGCCAAATTATGCTCCTGTAGCCCAATTGGAAGAGGCGGCTGTCTCAAAAACAGTCTATTTTGTACGGGTTCGACTCCCGTCAGGAGTACCAACGGGATGTGGCGCAACTTGGTAGCGCGGCAGCTTTGGGAGCTGAAGGTTGCAGGTTCAAATCCTGCCATCCCGACCATTTGCCCCTGTGACGTAATTGGAAACCGTCGCTCGTTTAGACCGAGTGTTTTGCAGGTTCGACTCCTGTCAGGGGTACTGAATCTTTGTTTGTACTGCTTTCGCTTAGTGACAGACATTAGATTAAATTTTTTAGCGTGTATTATAAACTGGAGGAATGAAAAGAGATGACATTTTAAACAAAGAAGCCCAAATTAGGCAGTGGATTAGCGAACACCGTTCTAAGGCGTTTATTTGCAGCCAACTGCGTTGTAGACCTATAACCTTAGAGTCGTATCTCGCTCAAATGAATATTGTATACAAAGGTAATCAAGGTGGACGCGCACATAAAACTGGTCAAAAAAAGCCTGCAAGTGATTATCTTTACAAAGGGTCTTGTATTAATCCACATAACTTGAAGCTCAAGCTGATCAGAGATGGCATCAAACTTGCAGAATGTGAATCTTGTCATGCCACTAAATGGCTGAGTGGCTGCGTTCCTTTAGAACTTCATCATATCAATGGCGATCGCCATGATAATAGATTAGAAAATCTTCAGCTATTGTGTCCTAACTGTCACGCTTTGACAGATAACCATGCGGGAAAGGCTCACAAAATTTTGAAGCAAAAGTTGAAGTCGAAAGAGGAGATACCATCCCTTGATGAGAGCGAAGCTAACAATCGTTTCATCAGCGTCCTGGTATTTGATAGCGCAGAAAGTTGCGATCGCTGGCACAAAATACCACTTGCACTTAGGCATTTAGTAAACAATGGCGATGGCAGTTACAGTTGCCAATTTGGACACGGAACTTGCTCGTACTGTGGCAAATTGCTAGATTGTCCAGATTGCGATACTTACTGTTCTCGAAAATGCTACAGGTTAGCATCCCGGCGAGTAGTCAGACCCTCTAAAGAGGAACTCCAAGAATTGATTTGGATCAAACCAACTTCTCAAATAGCTAAAGAGTTCGGTGTCAGTGATAAAGCGATAGAAAAGTGGTGTAAAACTTACGGGATTGAAAAACCTTGTAGGGGTTACTGGGCTAAAAAACGTTCAATTCAAGCTCCCGTGGCGGAATAGGTAGACGCACTCAGTTGAGCGCTGAGTTTCTTGTTGCAGGTTCAAATCCTGTCGGGAGTACCAAATTGGGTCGTTGGCAGAGCGGATATGCAGCTACCTTTTAAGTAGACTTATCCAGGTTCAACCCCTGGGCGACCCACCAAATTATGCCCCTGTAACCCAATTGGAAGAGGTGCCAAACTTAAAATTTGGAAGTTGCTGGTTCAAATCCAGTCAGGGGTATGGCTGAGATAGAGTGGGTAGTCGCCCAAAAGAGCGACTACAATTTCTACTTTCAGATCCACAAATGCTGGTGTAGCTCAATGTGGCAGAGCAATCGCCTTGTAAGCGATGGGTTGCAGGTTCAACTCCTGTCACCAGCTCCAGAATGCGATCGCACTGTAAAGGCAGCATCAGAGTCTTCCAAACTCACGGTACGAGTTCGATTCTCGGCGATCGCTCCAATAACGCGGATGTGGTGTAAGGGCAACACCGAAGTATGCCAAGCTTCAGATACGAGTTCAAATCTCGTCGTCCGCTCTCGTAGTCCTGTAGCTCAGTGGGAGAGCGCCTCTTTTACAACGAGGAAGTCGCAGGTTCAAATCCTGTCAAGGCTACCAATTTATGGGAGTGTCGCCTAATGGATGGGCATCGATCTTCTAAATCGATTTGTAGGGGTTCGAGTCCCTTCACTCCTGCCTAATGGGGTCATAGCTCAACTGGCTAGAGCATCCGCCTTGCAAGCGGAAGGTTAGGGGTTCAAATCCCCTTGATTCCACTGATGGTGTCTGAAGTCAAAGTGGCCGAGACGCTAGCCTGTGAAGCTAGTAATTAGGGAGTTCAAGTCTCCTCAGACACCCCTAAATGGAAGATGCCGCTAAATGGTCGGCAACCGGTCTTGAAAACCGGGGTAGGGTAACACCTAGGGGTTCGATTCCTCCATCTTCCGCCTTCCACCAGAAGCCGAAAAGTGAGGCGCTGTGCTGATAACACAGATACAGAAGGGGCAGTACCTTCCTGGTGGATTATCATCAAATCCAACTCAGCAAAACCACAATCGCCTTCATCTTAATTGAGCGAAGGTATTACATTACAGTTAGATTGCAGCGTTTACTGCCTATTCAGCTAAAATCTATCAAGTGAACGCGCGAGGCCAACGAGATTGGACGACAATTATCAAACTTACCTAAATCGGGTAGCCAGAATGACGCTACCAGAAGCCTACAGATCCCAAGTTCAGCGTATCCAGGAATCTTCTAAATTCCAGCCAGATGCTACTGGATCGAGAAAAGCCGTACCATTTCCTGGCTACACACTAATTACCCCACCTGCAGTAGAAGCAACGGAAAACTCTGCTTTCTATGCCCAGTTGCAAAGTTATCAGCAACAATTATTACAATTGTCTGCTGACAGTAATTTGATTGTACCTGTACCTTCTACTAGCTTTCATTTGACTTTAGCAGACTTAATTTGGGATAGTGCCTACCGTCATGCTTTGGAGGAAAATCCACAATTTGAACAAGAATTAAGTTCTTGTATCGCTAATATATTTGAGGACTATAAAAAATCTCTTAGCGCCGATAGTCAACCAATATATTGGCAAGTACTAGGACTAATGGTCATGCCAAGAGCAATAGGCGTATGTCTAGTACCACAGGATGAAACTTGTTACGAACAGGTGATTAAATTTCGCCGCATGGTTTATCAAACTTCTCAGTTAATGGCTTTGGGCATTGAACAACATTATCACTTCACTGCCCATATTACATTAGGTTATTTTGGCGAAATTACACCTGAATTAGACCGTACAGATTTTAGTACAAAGCTATCTGAATTAAATCAACAATGGCCGTTAAATTCACCAGATTTTTTCATAGATCGTGTAGAATTGAGAAAATTTGACGATATGACAAGCTATAATCGTCAGCCAGATTGGCCGAGTTTAGTAATTAGTCAATAGTCATTAGTCAATGGTCAATAGTCATTAGTCATTAGTCATTACCTTCTGTACTTTTGACTATTGATTGGGCATAATTATCTACAAAATCTCTTGGCATTACTTATGCTTCTATATGATTGAGCATCAAACATTTTATTGAATCTAGGTTTTATATTTAATATTCTGTTTGTTTATAAGCTAAATAAATCGCTTCTAAAAATACATCAGGTGCGACACCTAAAGGTATTTGCTCTAAATTAATAATAGCTTGAACTTGTTGAGACAACTTCAAAGACAGAGAAGATTTGGCTCTAGCTGACATGCCATTACGTCTTTGTAAATATTCTCGAATTACCGCAAAATCATCTGGTAATAATGCTGAAAAATCAGCAATTTGTTTCAATTCTTCATGGACTAACTTTGCCTGCTCAGAAATAGTTAAAGTAGCTGCACCAGTGGGTATTTGGTCTTGAATGACAATTGTACCTGCTGCGAAATCTCCTAAACGCTTTTCATTCCTTCCCAACATAATTAAAAAAGCACCGATAAATAAAAATTCATCTAGGGGACGCAGTAAGCCTCGTAAAGCGGCTTGTGGTAATCCAATTGGTCTACCATCATCTCGGATTACACGAATTTTCGCCCAGCGTTTACCAAGGGTTTGTCCTTGCCATAAAGTTTCAAAAAATACGAAATAACCTGTATAAATAGCAAAAGTGGTGACGAAAAATATCGCTATCATCCACAAACCTAAATTAGAACCTAAAGCTGTGACCCAAAAATCTGATAATTGGACTAAAATTATCGCGAAAATTATGTATAACAGTAGTAAAATAAAAGCCAAAATATGATAGTCAATTATCAAAGCCCAAGCGCGATTACCAATTCCCGCCAGGGTAAATTCTAGTTCTACACTTTCGGGAGTGCGGAATTTAACACGATTAAAAAGGTGCATAAGCAAGTTAAAATTTGACGAAAAGGCAGATGCCAGAATAACAAATGACCAATGACTAATGATTAATATTTAAATATCGCGATCGCGTAACCTTAAGCCTAACCCTTCACGCCGACTCCGCAAGTCATAATAAATCACAGCTTTGATAGTTTGCCAAAATGGTACAACCACCGCCCCACCAGCAAAACTTAAAGCCACTATCAGTAATACCATTAGCAAAGCCGCCAAACTAGAACCCTGTTGCAGCAAAGGCATAAAGATTAACTGAATAATCGTAGTGAGGATTTGCACCAACACTTGAATAGGTATTGTAATCAAAAAAGCTACAAATCCAATCAGTAAAATCCGCCAAACATGACCTTGAGTTAATTCCCAACTCCGCCCAATCGTAGAAGTCGCATCAACGTTATCTTCAACAGCAAGGGGTACATCTACTAAATAAAAACGTGTCAACAGCCATAAAATTGCTACAAATGCTGCTAAACCTAAAACAAAAGCCATTAAAGCCACAAGTAAACCAGCAGCCGGACTAGTTTGTTGACCTATACCGCCCACTACTACAGCCGCTAAAGCACCAACTAACACAAATACAAATACAATCCCAAATACAACTCCCATCCCGACAATCGACATTAGCAGCATTGTCATTAAAAACTGCCATATTCGGGAATTGACAAAACGTTCCCCAGCGCTAATGCTTTCGGGTTGATCGACTAAATCCCCAAAAGCCAAGCGAGAAATCAGGGCTATCAAAGCATAAAACTTTGCCCAGCCATAAACTGGAACTAATATCCAAAGATAAGCCTTCAGGGCTAGTAAATAGTATTCCTTGAGGTGAGAACGATATAATCGTATTCCTGCACTCACGACATTTCCCACACTGAGGGGTTGCATAGGGCTGGGAGAACCAAAATCACCAGACATGATGTTAAATTATCCTTGCTAGTACGGAAATGAATTGACGCTATCTTAAAGTACAGGCAAGCGAATCCTTCTAAAATTTATGAATATTCAACGTTGGATTGCACGACGAGAAATAAATTGGCAGCGTTTGGACAAACTTTTACGGCAAATAGAAAAAAAAGGGCTAAAATCACTACAATCTGGTGAAATTCGCGAATTAGCAAGTTTATATCGGTCAGTAGCGGCAGATCTCGCCCGTGCCCGGACTCAGAAAGTCGGAAACACATTGATACATAGTTTACAATCTTTAACAACTCGCGCCTATACGCAGATTTATCAAGGTTCGCGCAGACAAGAATGGCAAGCTGTACTGGAATTCTACAAATGGGGATTACCAGCCGTAGTACAGCAAACATTTGCATACATAGCATTTGCTACATCCTTATTTTTGTTGGCGGCTTTAGTTGCTTGGTGGTACGCTTGGCAAGATCCCAGCTTTATGTCATTAATTGTACCTGAACATTTAATTTCTAAAGTGCGCGACGATCGCCAATTGTGGATGGGTTCGATTGTGGGTATTGAACCTTGGGCATCCAGCAGTATTATGGTGAATAATTTATCAGTTTCCTTCGGTGCTGTTGCTGGTGGAATGACAGCCGGAGCATATACAGCATATTTAATGTTATTTAATGGTTTATTAATTGGTGCTATTGGTACTTTAGTTGGGCAAAATCATCTCGCCTATCCCTTTTGGGCGTTTGTGTTTCCACATGGTTCTTTAGAATTACCGGCGATATTTTTTGCTGGCGCTGCTGGTTTTCTCTTAGCAAAAGCGATTTTATTTCCTGGTAAATATCGTCGTCGCGATGCAATCAAATTTTATGGTTACCAGGCGGTGCAGTTAGTATATGGAATTGTGCCGATGTTAGTTATTGCTGGCACAATCGAAGGTTTTTTATCTCCCAATCCCAGGGTACCAGATGCTTTTAAGTATCTGGTTGGCATGGGATTATTTGTGCTGTTAGTAAAGTATTGTGGGCGGAAAAAAACTAAAATTTAAAATAATTCGTAATTATTACAGCAGTTTTCACCTATTTGAACCACATCTATCGTAGGGGCACGGCATCATAAATTATTGTATGTACCAAAAGATTGTCGGTGCCGTGCCCCTACAGCGTGGTCTATTTACCTGAAAATAGCTGTAATTCTTAATTCGTAATTAAAAGAATTACCAAATAATTCATAAGGTGCGTTAGGTAAAACACCATAACGCACCTTATAAATTGCTAGCCCCTAGTTGCATTAGGTGTAGGTTGGGTTGAGGCTTTGCGTAGGCGCAGCCTTACCGCAGGGTAACCCAACACCCGGATAAATGTTGGGTTTCGTTCCTCAACCCAACCTACAATTTTTTTGCATCATTTTAGTCGTGTCAGTCCACTACAAATTGCTAGCCTCTAGTCCCTAATCTCTCTACTTCAGCTTTTCGTATGCAGCCAAAATAATTCTTTCGGTTTCCTCCCAACTAATACATTTATCGGTCACCGAAACGCCATATTTTAATTCTTCTTTTTTACAATTTACTGGTTGATTACCTTCATACAAGTTCGATTCCAGCATCATACCCACAATCGAAGTATTGCCATCAACTACTTGTTGAATGACGTTTTCTAACACCGCAGATTGCAATCGGTAATCCTTATTGGTATTACCATGACTACAGTCAATGACAATTCTGGGTGGTAATTTCGCCTCTTTCAATTTTTCTTCTACTATTTTGACACTATCTGCATCAAAGTTAGGTTGATAACCACCCCGTAAAATTACATGACCGTAGGGATTTCCTTTAGTTTGAAATACACTAACCTGTCCGTCTTGATTAATACCGAGAAAATTGTGGGGAGTTCTCGCAGATTGTAAGGCATTTAAGGCTACTTGAATATTACCATCTGTACCATTTTTAAAACCCACAGGCATGGAAAGTCCGCTTGCCATTTCTCGGTGGGTTTGTGATTCGGTTGTGCGTGCGCCAATTGCTGACCAAGCAACTAGTTCGCTAATATATTGAGGTACAATTGGGTCAAGTGCTTCTGTTGCGGTAGGTAATCCTAATTCGGCAATTTGTAAAAGTAATTCCCGCGCAATTAATAAACCATTTTCTACATGGAAGGAATCATCCATTTCCGGATCGTTGATTAATCCTTTCCAACCTACTGTAGTTCTCGGTTTTTCAAAATACACCCGCATCACTAACAATAATTTATCTTTAACTTGCTCTGCTAAAGCCTTGAGTTTATGTGAATATTCTAATGCGGCTTTTGGATCGTGGATTGAGCAAGGGCCGACAACGATAAATTTTCTTCTGTCTTGAAAATCAAGAATTTGTTCTAGTTCTTCCCTGTATTTTAGAACTGTATCTTCAGCTGATTTAGTTAAAGGTAATTTTGATTTTACTTCGTTCGGAGTTAATAAAACGCGAGAATTCTCAATGTTGGCATCAAACAATGTGTGGCGCATGGAGCAGATCATGTGATTTATGCTACTATACTGAGGCTTAAAAATTATACACAGTTTCTAGGCCCAAACGAACGCCAAATTTAAAGAAATCAGAGAATTGTGAGAAAACTAAATTTTATATATTTATATATAGTTTGTAACGTTCTACAGAAAGTTGTATTTTATTAGACCAAGAAAAGAGTTTTTATTACTTGCAAAATTCTTCTAAATTAAAAGGGGGCAATATTTCCCCCTTTTTTTACTGCCTAAACTATTCGTAAGTACAAGTGTAATTAATTACTGCAACACAAATACTTTAGCTTCATAAGGCCCGATATCAGTGATGATGCCATCATCCCCAGCTTCTACATCATAATCTGCTGTCCACTCGTGCCATGTACCACCACAAGGAAAGTTAGGTACATGATATCCAGCTAGGAAGTTTTCGGAAAAATTGGCTACTACGACAACGCGAGAACCTTCATCATTCCAACGGCTATAAGCAAGTACTTTTGCTTCGGCATTTTCATGAATAAAGTCTATATTCTCGGTGTAAAGTGCATGGCTATTTTTACGCAAGTGAATTAAGCCTTTATAGTATGCAAGTAAGCTAGAATTGAGGTCATTAGCTAGTATTGTCCAATCAATTTTCGCTGATTCTTGTTGTTTTGGTTTGTATTCACCAAATTCTTCAGCCATCCAAACCAAAGGTACACCAACTGCGGTAAAGAGAATTGCTGCTCCTAATTTAGCTCGTCTAAAAGCTTCTTCATCGAAAATTTCCCGCTTACCTAATTCTGCCATGAGGCGATCGTGGTCGTGGTTGGTGAGATAATTAACCACATTGGTAGCACCCATAAAGCCTTGACGTTTAGCATCAATTACGTCTTTAAGGCTTTCTAAATCAAAAGTGTCGCCACAAATATGTACTGTAACTGTATGACGGAAACTATCATGCCAGCAACCATCCATAGGGCCGTCTACATTGGTAATACTGGTAGTTTCGGGAATGTGTTCAGCAATATTATAAAAAGGTTTTGCACCAGCAGTGTTCTTTGCTTCTTGCACAATCCAGTGCATAAAATCATAGTTAGCAATTTGGCGTGCTGCATCATAACGAATACCATCTACATGATATTCTTCAATCCAAAAACGAATAGTATCGCCAATAAATTTTCTGGCGGGATAGGTTTCTAAATTTTCGTCATAATGTTCGTAGTTAAACTCAGGCCCCCAGCTATTATCAGGATCGCGAGGTGCATGGTGATACCAATAATCGTGATCGATTTGGGTTAAGGGTGCGCTAGCTTCTGAATGATTATAAATACCATCCATGATGATGCGAATGCCTCTAGCATGACATTCATCAATGAGATTTTTTAATTCTGCTGTAGAACCATAACTAGATTCTGTGGCAAAAAAGTGACGCGGATTGTATCCCCAGCTATAATCTCCTGGATATTCTTTAACTGGCATTAATTCGATGGCGTTAATTCCTAATTCACACAAATAATCTAATTTTTCAATAACATGTTTATACTTTCCGCGTGCATAAGGATCGTCTTCTCCACCAGAAAAATCTGCAACATGCAATTCATAAATTACTAATTCATGATCTGCAGGTAAATGTTTATCATCATGGTGCCAAACATAGGTATCAACTATTCTTTCCCCATCTTTGATGCGAACTACACCATTATCTTTACCGCTTAATTCATCAATGTCAGTTGCATAAGGATCTGTGACATCTACCCATTGTTCTGCCTCAAAAAACCATGAGTTTGTTTGGACGCGGAATTTATATTGATAAGCACCGTCTTCTAAATCTACGGTTGTGCGGAAATAACCATCATCTCCTTTTTGCATGGGTATTTCTTGCCAATCAGAAAAAGACCCAATTAATACTGCACCTTTGTTGTAGGGAGCAAATAAATTAAATTCAATTGGCTTCGACATATAATTATTTGGAGTAGCAAATCTTGTTAAGGTTATTCTCTTATTCACAGATGAAATTCGCCAATAGACCTGTGGAGATAATTAACTGATGAGTTCCTCTATCTAGGGGTATAAGTTTTAAATTTCTTATATATTATGTTTTAATTAACAGCAAATTATCAATTGGTGAGGTACAGATAATTATTTCGCTAAAATAATTTAGCCTTTCTATATGTGTACTTTGTGAATTAACAAAGTGTTGTGTGCTTGAGGAACGAAACCCAACAAGCCACCGGAAATGTTGGGTTTCACTTCGTTCAACTCAACCTACTAGTGTGACTTAATTGACGCTCCCCGCGTTCCGCTACGCTTCATACGGGGATTCTTGCTTCAGTGAGCAACCTTGCCTAGATTTGTTGCCAAGTCTGGGTAGAGGGTCATCTCTCCACAAGCGTTAAAAGTTTCGGTGCGCCCCACCGTACTTATGTCTAAGTTAGTTTGTTTCAGTGCCTTGTTCAAAATGTTAATGCTGGCATTCAAATCCCGGTCTAAAACACACCCACACTTACAGACATGAGTGCGAACAGATAGAGATTTCTTCACAGTTTCACCACATGATGAACAATTTTGGCTGGTAAATTTTGGGTCAACAGGTACAACAACTCGACCATATATTTTCCCAAAGTATTCTAGCCATTGGGTGAAAAGCGACCATGAAACATCACTAAAAGAAACGGTATCATATTGAGATTTTAGGGTGTGTAAGAGCGCACCCTAAATAATAGACTGGATTATTCTTAAACTGGTTCGAGGTTGCTGCTGGGTGGATTCATGTAACTATATAACCAATTGGCAGCAGTTGCTCTGCGAGTTTGTCTTGGGCCGAATTCACCAATTTTATACCCTTTGAAACCCAATTTTTCTTTGAGTATTTGTTTGTTTTCTTTGGGAATGGAACGAGTTAATTTGACTATTGCAGGACGACTATCAATAAAATCTGGTGGTTGTGGGTATTCGTCTCGCCATTCTGGTGCGACTTGGCTATTGTCCCATTCTTGTGTTGATGAGTTGTAGCGATAACCTAAGTGATACCATAACAATTGGTTGACTGTTGCATCATCAATGGTTTCGTTGAGAATTGCCCAAATAGTTTCTGTAGTGAGTGGTGGCAAATTAGACATAAGTACGTGAAAAGTTGAAATTGACAGGTTGGGTAATTGGTAATTGCAACTTTGGGATGTCTTTGCTGGTTGACAGTCTCCAGTCTCGATTGTGGACAAGCATCCTCAAGAGCGATCGCAATTTCAGTGACCAACAATTTATCACTATTACTCAACCAAATAGCTAAATCTAGGGATGATTTAATCCCTGTCGCAAAACCCGCTAAACTGGAAATCGTCAACCATATACCAGTCAATGCCGAATTCTACACCAATACCAAAGCTAATTCGCGCCCATGTTTGGATTTCTGGACGAGTCCAGGGGGTTGGTTATCGCTACGCTACAGTAGACACAGCTAGTCAGTTGGGATTAACTGGCTGGGTGCGCAACCTCCCTGATAATCGCGTGGAAGCAGTTTTTGAAGGTGCGCGTGAAGTAGTAGAAGATATGGTGCGCTGGTGTCATAACGGCCCGCCGGCGGCTGTGGTACAAAATGTAGTGGTGGAGTACGAAGAACCGGAGGGTTTGCGAGGTTTTGACGTTAGGCGTTGAGACGAAATTTTTAGATAAATTTGGTTTTCAGGATGAATATCAGCTTTTAAAGCATAAAATACAGGTTTAAGAATTTATTCACGAATAAACTGAGATTTTTTATATAGCAAAATTATCTACTTTATTAACTAAGTAAAGTTTAGTTGAGACTCTGCGATCGCATCGGCATGGATAAAAATTGTAGCTATATTTGTAATATACCTATCTGCTAATTAAGTTGAGTAGCATAAAGGATAAATACTCATGATTCATTTGCGGATAATTTTTATAGCTAAGTTTTAGATTCAGTTATGTTAATGCACTCCAAGGATAACAATCACAGAATTTGGAGTTTGACTAGACTGGCAATATTAGGATTAGGTCTAGTATCTCTGAATTTAGCGACAATAGGCATTATTCATTCCCAACCAGTGATTGCACAGTCAAGGGATAGATTAGCTAAAACATCTGGAGAAATACCAGTAGTTAAATCAGCAGCTTTGGGTGCAAATATGGATGTACCTTGGTCAAAGCTGGTGAAAATTGAAGACCCTTTTGAAGGTAATTATTTGGGTATTTTTGACCGCAATTATTTCTGGAGTAATTTTGTTAATAATAATGCCAGAGTAGAAGTAATTAGCCTGTGGAGTCGCAATTCTATTCGCGTGCTTTTAGCTTATAGCTCTCGCAATTGTGCTTATCGTTCATACTATCATACTTTGCTAGCTGCACCTGAATGTTTAATTTCTCATAACACCCTCAAGATTGATAACCTGTATATCAAAATTGGTGAACAGGTTTTTCGATTAGCAGGAAACAACGGGACATTTAAAGTTAGTGATGAGTTAGCAAATGCTTTGAAAAATTCACCAGCGAAAAATGTCACTATTAGACTTTTATCAGAAAGTGGGGAAGCTGTTGATAGCCAAATCGGTAAACGAACTGTAGAAGGTTGGAAATCAGTTTACTAACAGGAATGACGCGGTAATTATTAAAAACTTTAATTGATTGAACCGCCTTCTCTGCGAGAGGCTTCCGCCAACGCGAAGCGTCTCGCAGAGAAGGACGCCAAGAATTTGTAGAGTGTGCGTATGTCTTAACTAAAAGTAGATAATTTCTCAAGAGAAAGTTACACTGAGATGTGTGAACCGACAAAATAATACCCACAAAATTCAGCGTTTTTCAACATAACTTTAGGGTAAAATGTTATAGATCGTACTCCGATTTATTATTGACCTTAGCGCATTTAAGATACTGTCCATGCAGCTACTTCAAACAACCGACAAAGATTTTTCTACCCAATTCAAAGCACTTGTAAACGATCGCCGGGAAGCAACTGTTGATGTTAGCGGGACAGTAAGAGAGATTCTGGCTGATGTCAAAGCTCGTGGTGATGCGGCAGTTGGTGATTATACCAGCCGCTTTGACAATTATAATGCTCAGTCTTTGCGTTTAAGCGATCGCTTTATTGCCGATCTAGCTGCCCAATGTCCGGCGGATGTGACAGCAGCTTTAGAACTAGCCGCCCAAAGAATCGCGGCGTTTCATGAAAAACAACTACCCCAAGATATCGGCTATACCGATACAGTCGGCGTGAAATTGGGCTTAAATTGGGTAGCGCTGTCGAAAGTGGGGATTTATGTACCGGGGGGACGCGCTAGTTATCCGAGTTCGGTATTAATGAACGCCTTACCAGCCAAAATAGCTGGCGTTGAACGAATTGTGATGACAGTACCCATGCCTCGCGGTGAGATTAATCCCGCAGTGTTGGCAGCTGCTAAAATTGCTGGTGTCACAGAAATATATGGTATTGGTGGCGCACAAGCGATCGCAGCTTTAGCTTATGGTACAGAAACTATAGCTCCCGTGGATAAAATAGTCGGCCCTGGTAACGCCTATGTTGCCGAAGCTAAACGCCAAGTATTTGGTACGGTAGGAATTGATAGTATAGCCGGGCCATCAGAAATTCTCGTAGTTGCCGATCATCAAAATAATCCCGAATGGATTGCTTGGGATTTGCTATCACAAGCCGAACACGATCCCAGCGCCCAATCTATTTTAATTACTGACTCAGCCGAATTTGCCGAAAAAGCGATCGCATCTGTTGAGCAAGTTTTAAATAACCTAGCAACCAAAGCAGTAGCTAGCGCCAGTTGGGAAAAGCATGGGGCGGTAATAATTGTCAACGATTTAGCCGAAAGTATTCCCCTCATCAACCAGCTAGCACCAGAACACATAGAATTGTGTATTGATAACCCCCAATTACTCGCCAACCAAATTAAATGCGCTGGTAGCCTATTTTTAGGACGCTACACACCAGAAGCCATTGGCGATTATTTAGGCGGGCCAAATCACGTATTACCTACCTCTCGTTCCGCGCGTTTTGCTTCTGGCTTAAGCGTCTACGACTTTTTAAAGCGCATCACCTATCTAGAATGCAACCAACAAGCATTACAAAAAATCGGTCAAGCAGCAGTCACCCTAGCCACAGCCGAAGGACTACCCGCACACGGCGGTAGCGTAGCCATACGATTAGCAGCAGAATAGAGAAGGGAAGGGAGACAAAAGGCAGAGGAGAGGAAGCAGAGGAAGCAGAGGAAGCAAGGGTGCGGAGGAGGAAAAGTATAGAAATACTCTCCCTGTGCCCAATGCCCAATGCCCAATGCCCAATAACAAAAAACCAGGTAACTCAACCGCTACCTGGTTTTTTAAAATCACAATTTCCAGACTGATTGGAGCAAGCACTGCTATGCTCCTCAGGGACTTACAAAAAATAAATTACCCATATTCCGTAGTGCGAGCAGCGTTCGACTGAGCGCTCACGCCGAAGTCTTGCTCGCTGTTGTTCTAAAGCGAGCGAGACGCTCGCACTACAAATTGATTAGGTATTTAAAAAATTGGATGTCCCTAATTATTGTCTAACCAAATTAAACTGCAGCAGCAGACTTGGTAACAACTTTGAGTTCGCCTTTAGCGTACTTAGCAGCAAAATCTTCCAAAGAAACTTGCTTAATCTTGCTAGCGTTACCAGCAGTACCAAATTGTACATAGCGTTCTGCACAAACCTTCTGCATGTAAGTGATAGAAGGCTTGAGGAAGTGACGGGGGTCAAATTCCTTAGGATTCTTGGTTAAAGCTTCACGTACCGCAGCAGTAATAGCCAAACGGTTGTCGGTGTCAATATTTACCTTACGTACACCGCTCTTGATACCTTTTTGAATTTCTTCTACAGGTACGCCGTAGGTTTCAGGAATTGCACCGCCGTACTCGTTAATTAAAGCAATCAAATCTTCAGGTACAGAAGAAGAACCGTGCATTACCAAGTGGGTGTTGGGTAAGCGGCGGTGAATTTCTTCAATGCGGCTGATTGCCAAAATTTCGCCAGTAGGCTTACGGGTAAACTTATAAGCACCGTGGCTGGTACCGATAGCAACAGCCAAAGCATCTACTTGGGTTTGTTCTACAAAGCTAACAGCTTCGTCGGGGTCGGTCAGCAATTGAGAGTGGTCGAGAGTACCTTCAAAACCATGACCATCTTCAGCTTCACCCGCACCAGTTTCTAGAGAACCTAAGCAACCGAGTTCGCCTTCAACGCTGACGCCCAAAGAATGAGCTACATTCACAACTTCGCTGGTAACACGAACGTTGTACTCGAAGCTTGCTGGAGTCTTAGCATCAGCTTCCAAGGAACCGTCCATCATGACGCTGGTGAAGTTGTTCTTAATTGCTGAGTAGCAGGTAGAAGGAGCATTACCGTGATCTTGGTGCATCACGATGGGAATATGAGGATAGGTTTCTACCGCCGCTAAAATCAAGTGACGGAGGAAGTTTTCCCCTGCATAGTTACGAGCGCCACGAGAAGCTTGTAAAATTACGGGGCTATCTGTCTCAGCAGCAGCCTTCAGGATTGCCTGAATTTGTTCCAAGTTGTTAACGTTGAAAGCTGGGATGCCGTAACCGTTTTCAGCCGCGTGATCCAACAACAGCCGTAAGGGTACAAGCGCCATAGATAGTCCTCCTAATGTGGTTGTCAGCTAGTCGGTGTGAGAGAAGCGTAATTATTTACCATTAATGTAATTGTTACGCTAATCTTAAGAGTTTTTTCAACATATAGGAAATTATAACTAGTGAATGGTGTTTATGTTGAAAAAGTTTACGCTACAACTCATAAATGTGCCTTAAATTCACAATAACGTACTGTACAGTCTGCTACGCCACAGCTTAGGGCTTTGGTAGTCCTGTATCCTAGATGGTTGACTTCAACAATGTCATCAAGTCCTGAAAATCAATCAAGCCGATAATTGCTTGACAAATGCTGCATATTCAGCAGATTGCAAACCTACTTGTAAAGTCGTCAACACAGCCTGCATATTCCCGGCTAAAAGTTCTGATGCAGCTAGCCACAAACCAGGAAAAACGCGACTGCGCATAACTCCAGCATCATCAGCTAGTAATTCCAAGTATTCACCTTGTTCTAAATAGAACCAACTTAATTTTTTTTCTAAAACTTGCCAAACAATATATTCTTTGACACCATTGCGGCGATAAGCTTGTTTTTTACCATGAAGGTAAATAGACCACACTGTAGGGGCACGGCATCGACAATCTTTTGGTTCATACAATAATTTTACTGGTGCCGTGCCCCTACGACAGATGTGGTTCAAATAGGTGAAAATTGCTGTATACACCAGTTAGGCAAACTCACGTTAAATAAAGCTTTAAGAGAAATTATTGCTGCCGATACGGGCATATTACCCCAGGCTATTACAGCGATATTTAAAGTAATTGCGCGATCGCTTTCTAGCACTTTGATTAAAATACCCATAGTGTGGGCACTGCCCACGCCCTAGCCGATGCTAAAAATATTAC
This sequence comes from Calothrix sp. FACHB-168, assembly GCF_963889195.1. Taxonomy (NCBI): domain Bacteria; kingdom Bacillati; phylum Cyanobacteriota; class Cyanophyceae; order Nostocales; family Calotrichaceae; genus Calothrix; species Calothrix sp. FACHB-168. The sequence goes on along the minus strand of NZ_CAWPNJ010000032.1, from coordinate 27,776 downwards.
CTTTACAACCCACTCAAAATAATTCCATCCTTAGCCCGCATATAAAGCACTGGTGTTGCAAAATCAGGTTTATTTAAGCCGACTATCGCGTTGCGGGTGGTTTGCTTGGTGGGATGTAAGATAGTTAACAAATTTAATTAATCAGATAGCAAAGATTACAAACCAAATAGACTGGCAATCATCGGTATCAGTGTTTTACTTGTTTCAGCTAGAGTGGCTATAGCAGGTAAGTTAGAAAATACACCTTTTAAAGCCATGATTGCTGTTTTTGCAGCCTTTTTGATTGTTCCTTCTTGAGGATTTTGACCTGCTTGTGCTAAAGCTTCTACCTGTTCTAATGCAGTAGCTTTATCATCATCACTTAACTCAGGTTCAGACTCAATTGCTGTTTTGAGTTGCTCTAATAGTTCTTTTATTCCCGGTTTATCAGGTTCAGGAGAAGCTGGTAACTGGTTGATAGTATTGGCAACTGTACCACTGATATCCCCTAAGTTAAATGCACCAGCACCACTAGCGTTTACAGTTCCGCCTGTGATTTCAATCTTGCGACTTTGGTCAGTCATGGTTTTACTCTCCAATGTTGATGTTGCTTGATTATTAAAAGTTAAATTTAATGATACTAAATTTAATGATTCCTTTCTCTTTGCATCCAGTTCACTTTGCAATTGTGTAGTTTGGGGGTTGAGTTTCCGATTTGCTTCCTGAGATGGCAAATAAACATCGTCAATCAGCCTGCGAACATCGACCATTTGACGACTTTTCCTACATTGAATCTGGTAATCACAAGCTTCTAAGAACTCACGTAGTTCTTTCAAAGGATAACTATAGGGAGTTTGGTTTCCCTCACATTTTTTGCAATTGCAGGGAACAAGGGTGTCATACTGCAAAGGATCAAAAGATTGATGGATTTTATCTAGTTCGTGGGTAACAACAGCTAGCAATTCTTTCTTACGGTTTCCTGTGACACGAACTTTAATTTCCCGTTGATTATAGTTTTCAATAACTTCTGCACGAGTTTGGTCTTTGTTGAGAACAACGCCGCTTCTCCAAACGAGTTTTTGTTGTTCAATCCAAGGGTGTGTTTCAACAATGAAGCGAGTGATAATACCCTTGGGCATGAACGTGTATTCGTAGCGTAAAATTAGGTTATTAGTTTCGTCCCAACTATATGCAGGTTGCTCAATATCGAGTAATTGCGGTGCAATATAGTTGTTGGAACTATTAGGAATTCGGTAGCAAAGTTTGAACCGTATCATCAGTTGCAGCAGTTCATCTCGCATCTGGGCATATTGCCCATCATTCCAGATATCTTTGAGATTATCCTGGGTGAAACGTCCTAAATTTTGCTTGACGCTTTTATTGTCTAACACTTTGTAGACAGCAGTAGTTCCCCATTCTGGTTTGAGGATGACCCAGTATTTAAGTGTAGAATCGTCCTGAAAGTGGAGGCAAACGCCGAGGTCGTGCAGATAGCGACTCAGCCGCAGCATATCTTGACGGTCACTTAAATTATTAACTCGGCAAAGGTTTTCGTATTCGTAATAGCTAATGTAGTTACGGGAGTAATTTTCTAAAGCAGAACGAACTCTCACCCAGAGTTTTGGCAGAGGTGTACCAACGTGAGGAAGTCTACTAATGTAGGCTTGAATAGCTTGTTTAATCTCTGGTAAACCACGATTAGTAGCTAGGTTAGTTGCTAGAGCTTCTTTTAAATTGGTGAATTCTCCCCGCAACTGAGAGTAATTAACTTCACATTGACGGTCTTGTTTTTCGTTTTTAATAATCAGAACTGGGCTATTCTTACTTAATAGTTCAACAACTTTAAGCCACCAGTAAAAGTCAGTGTTTTCTTTGCGAGTATCAGCAACTAAGGCATAAAGAGAACGTTCAGTGAGAAAAAACTGATGGGTTTGGTGGTAGATTTCTTGACCGCCAAAGTCCCAGATGTTAACGCGAAAATCTTTACCATTTGCTTGGGGGAAGTCCCAACGAATCACCTCAATACCTTCGGTTGATTCTTCATCCGGCTCAAGTTCGTAAGTTTCATTTTGAATTTTATTAGCTAAAGAAGTTTTACCTGCTCCTCCTTCGCCAACAATTAAGAATTTTGCTTCGTAAAGGGGTTCAGTTTCCTTGGGATCTTGCACTCGAAAATAGAAATCGAGGATTTCATTCACATCACCTAGTTCTTGCCAAGACTCCTTCGACTCTAAAATTTCAGGTGGAATGGGCAGTGGATTTCTACGAAGATCCAGATTGTTCAGATTTGATAATTGCCTAATTTTCGCTGGCAGACTGCTGAGTTGATTACTGTTGAGGTAGAGCGATTGCAAGTTGACCAGTTGTCCTATTTCCTCTGACAGACTGTTGAGTTGATTTCTGTCCAGATCGAGTGTTTGCAAGTTGATTAGTTGTCCTATTTCCACTGGCAGACTGCTGAGTTGATTACTGTCCAGATCGAGCGTTTGCAAGTTGATTAGTTGTCCTATTTCCACTGGCAGACTGCTGAGTTGATTACTGTCCAGATCGAGCGATTGCAAGTTTACCAGTTGTCCTATTTCCACTGGCAGACTGTTGAGTTGATTACTGTCCAGATCGAGCGATTGCAAGTTGATTAGTTGTCCTATTTCCGCTGGCAGACTGCTGAGTTGATTTTTGTCTAGGTAGAGCGATTGCAAGTTGACCAGTTGTCCTATTTCCGCTGGCAGACTGCTGAGTTGATTACTGTTGAGGTAGAGCGATTGCAAGTTGACTAGTTGTCCTATTTCCGTTGGCAGACTGTTGAGTTGATTGCTTCTGAGGTCGAGCGTTTGCAAGTTTACTAGTTGGACAATTTCTGCTGGCAGACTGCTGAGTTGATTACTCTCCAGGTCGAGCGTTTGCAAGTTTACTAGTTGGACAATTTCTGCTGGCAGGCTGCTGAGTTGATTGCTTCTGAGGTCGAGCGTTTGCAAGTTTACTAGTTGTCCTATTTCCGCTGGCAGACTGCTGAGTTGATTTTTGTCTAGGTAGAGCAATTGCAAGTTTACTAGTTGGACAATTTCTGCTGGCAGACTGCTGAGTTGATTACTGCCCAGGTCGAGCGATTGCAAGTTTACCAGTTGGACAATTTCCGGTGGCAGACTGCTGAGTTGATTTCTGTCCAGGTCGAGCAATTGCAAGTTTACTAGTTGGACAATTTCCGGTGGCAGACTGCTGAGGTGATTTCTGTAGAGGTTGAGCGTTTGCAAGTTGATCAGTTGTCCTATTTCCTCTGGCAGACTGATTAAGCGATTAATGTTGAGGTTGAGCGATTGCAAGTTAACCAGTTGTCCTATTTCCGCTGGCAGACTGCTGAGTTGATTACTGTAGAGGTTGAGCGATCGCAAATTGACCAGTTGTCCAATTTTTGCTGGCAGACTGGTTAAGCGATTACCCAAAATCTGAAGTTCTTCTAATTGATTGAGCAATCCAATTTCTACAGGTAAAGCGCCAAGGTTGTTCCCGATAATATCGGCGATATCACCATCTTCGTCATATAAGTATTTGCCGAGAATTAGCTTTTTTAGTTGAGTCAGCTTGCCAATCTCAGGTGGTAAAGCCGTCAACTCGTTTCCAGAGAGGTCAAGTTCTGTTACACCCTCTATTGCTGCTTGTTCAATTACTTGTAGCAGTTCTTTCTCGGTCATGAGCAAAATTGCTGAACTATTAGCCAAATACTAGCAAAATATTCTAAATTACAGCAATTTATCTGTAAATAATGGCACAGGCTTGTTATTCAGTATAAGCTGAAACGAGAAATCCCTTCAGTGTTGCCTCTCAAAACGACTTTGATGACGATCAAAACGACTTTGACGACGATCAAAACGACTTTGATAACGATCAAAACGACTTTGACGACGATCAAAACGACTTTGATAACGATCAAAACGACTTTGATAACGATCAAAACGACTTTGATAACGATCAAAACGACTTTGACGACGATCAAAACGACTTTGATGACGATCAAAACGACTTTGACGACGCTCAAAACGACTTTGACGACGATTTTTTCAAAAATTTCCGTATAAACCAGGAAAAATAATCAGATTAATGCTAATTTGCGGTTAATTTTTCCGAATTATTTCTCATAGAGATTCATTGTTGCCTTGGCTAGAGTATACGCAGTCATCCTCTGATTTACTCCAGGAGCGCATCTTATGGCAAGACCAAAACGCAATTCACCTACTTTGGAAAAAGCTTTACGGCGAGTAGCCGGAATGCGATGGATTAGCCCGACACTAGACTTTGGCAAGGGTTTGAATGTGACAGAATACGACAACCTGATCCAAACTTTGCAAAACGAGCTATCCAGCTACAATACTTTAATCTCTACCCTAGATGAAAAGGCAGATCGCATCTCTGAAATTGAAGAAGAATTAAACCGCTTTTCAGAAAAGATGTTAATGAGTGTAGCCACCAATTATGGCAAAGATAGTTTGCAATATGCCCAGGCGGGAGGTAAACAGCGCAAGAGTTCATCACGCCGTTCTCAGAACTCTCAACCTGCACCAGAGACTACAGTTACAGCGTTGAATGGTGCAAACAAAAACGGTAAAAAAAGCTCTGTTGTTTTACCTTAACCTGTTAACGGTCTAATTCTTGCGATCGCTCTTTTCTTTCGTGCAAATAGAGCGATCGCGCAAAGTTAGGATAGTTATAAACAATAAAACTCGCTTCTACTTTGATTTCTCAAGCTTCAGCGAGCATTGTTTCCTTTAAAATGGGTCGCCCGGGATTCGAACCCGGAACTAATCGGTTAAAAGCCGAGTACTCTACCGTTGAGTTAGCGACCCGTTCCGTTGTTTTCGCAACTTGCTGATTATAGCACAGACATCTGTAGTTTTGTAAAGAGGTTTTTTAGAAGAAATTACCTGTTAACTTTACAGATGCTTGGTAACTAGTACCTGGCTCCAGAACAGTCAGATGTTCGCCACTGTTGAGTGAGTTGCGGGGCGCACTCCAAGGCTCTAGACAATAGAATTCTTTACCCTTAACTGTCCAAAAGACTAATATAGGATATTCTTTGCCGTAATCTAGTGTCAACCTTAACTTTCTGCTGTTATCTACCACAGAAGCAGATTGACTACTTAGCTGCTTAAACGCAACGTCGATTTCATCCAGACTAAAATCAAATTTACCATCAAAGGGATGAATTTGTTTAGTTTTTTGGTCTTGAAATTCTTTAGAAGGGATGGAAACCTCTAGTTGATCTTTATCAGCAGTCACAAAGTAGGGATGGAAGCCCATCGAAAAAGGCAATGGCACTGAAGACAAATTTTGATACTGCTGGTGAATTGCTAGGGTATTACCTTGGAGTTCGTAGGTAAAAGCCAGTTGAAACTCAAACGGATAAACAGCGCGGGTTTGTTCGTTGCTGTTGAGGACTAAAGTTAGACTAGCGCGATCGCTTGTTACTTGGTCAACAACTTGCCAAGGTAAGTCACGGGCAAAACCATGCTGTTTCAAGCTATAGGTTTGACCGTTGTAGGTGTAAGTATTATCCGGCAAATTCCCGCAAATCGGAAATAAAATTGGAATTCCGCCCCTAACACTCAAATCAGGATGAGTAAAGCGTTCTGCATCCAAATAGAGAATTTCTTGCCCTTGGACGCGCCAACGGGTGATAATACCCCCCCGTTCTGGCACAACTTCTATCTGAGAACCAGCAGTTTCATCAGAAAGAATATAGGTTTTGTATTGCTGCTGTTGAGTTGCTATAGAAAACACAAATTTCTCCTTAATGGGCATGGGGCATGGGGCATTGGGTATTGGGCATTGGGTATTGGGCATTGGGCATTGGGCATTGGGCAAAGACGCGATGAATCGCGTCTCTACAATTGTCCTTCTTCCCTAGCCCCTAGCCCCTAGCCCCTAACCCCTATTTACTCGTCTTCTGCGAACACAAAGCGATATAACTCGCTTGGATCTGGTTCAGGGCTACTTTCAGCGAATTTCACCGCGTCTTCAATGAGTGCCTGAATTTTGCGATCGATATCTTTGAGTTCTTCTTGAGTTGATAAATTGTGTTCAACTAAATAAGCTGCCAACTTTTTAATTGGGTCACGGGCAAACCAGAATTCTTTCTCAGCTTTGCTGCGCAGTTCGTCTGGGTCTGCTAGGGAGTGACCGCGAAAACGGTAAGTTAACGCTTCAATTAAGGTGGGCCCTTCACCTGCACGGGCGCGGGCGACGGCTTCTTGGGCGACGGCACGTACAGCCAAAACATCCATCCCGTCTACTTCCACACCTGCCATGTTAAATGCGCTGGCTTTTTTGTAGATTTCTGGGTCAGAAGTGGCGCGATCGTGAGCCATGCCAATTGCCCACTTATTATTTTCTACCACAAAAAGAATTGGCAGTTTCCATAAAGCTGCCATATTTAAGGTTTCAAAAAACTGACCGTTGTTAGCTGCACCATCGCCAAAAAAGCAAGCTGTTACTTGGTCAGCATTTTTGTCTCCCAATACTTCGCGGCGGTATTTACTTTGAAAAGCTGCGCCAGCCGCTACAGGAATACCTTCAGCCACAAAAGCATAGCCACCTAATAAGCGATGTTCGGCAGAAAACATGTGCATGGAACCACCACGGCCTTTGCTACAACCTGTGGCTTTACCAAATAACTCCGCCATTACCTCTCTGGCTGGAACTCCCGCACTTAGGGCGTGAACGTGGTCGCGGTAGGTACTGGATACATAATCTTCTCCTGGTCGCATCGCGCCCTGAATTATGCCAGTAGAAACGGCTTCTTGACCGTTGTATAAATGGACAAAACCAAACATTTTGCCCCGATAGTACATTTCGGCGCATTTGTCTTCAAAAGATCTGCCGAGAACCATGTCCTCGTACAACCGCAAGCCTTCTTCTTTGGTAATCTGAACTTTAGCGGCATTAAAAGTAGGTAATGTGCGTTCTTGAACCATTATTTGTTTAGTATCCCTGTCGCATCAAACTGAAATTTACCGCACTTTATGTGTCAGTTGTTTTATCTCACAAAGCTAAAACAGTCTATATGATGGGGTGAACCGCTTAAATAAACACCTGTTCGTTTAATTTAGGAGACTAACCCAGCATAAATAACTGGCTCGACTTTGCGCTTTGTTAATTGTCAGGTGTTTTTGGAAGGAGTTCAATGCCCCATCCTATCGAACATCCCTCAATGAACATGAGGGAATGGGTGAATGTTTCGGTTTAATTTTTAATTATCAATTTTTTCGCCCAGCTTTTGTGAGGATAGTAGCCTCAAGTCCCAAACCACCCTGTAAAGTTATCTCACCATCCCTTTATAAGCTACCAATCAGGATAGCTTGCTGTCTGCATAGCCATGAACAATTTGGCAAAAATCAGGGTAAAACTACCTCATCTGCATAAATACTCGGTTAGATAATTGTATTTTAAATCTAGGAATGATATGATTTTTCTCTCTAGCTATCATCAGGAAATCTACCGAGCAGTAATTATCCTCCGGGATGTAAAGGTATTCATTTAGAAATTCTTAAAAAAATCAATCATTAAACCTCCGAGACATGAAATAAGATGTTTCTCACCAGCGAGGAAGCGATCGCTATACAGTAGCTCTGTTTTAGTGGTAGTCTTTCATCTGCTAAAATCAACACTTGCTTGTTGATTGATTTAGATTTAGTAACTATTGTGAACTGGTTAAGGATGGCTACAGTACAAAATGTAGCCCTCAAGCCAAAATAGCAATACTCACCCTATTGAAGATAAATCAAAAACATAATACCTTAGTCAAGTTCGTCTCTCTGGTGTCAACCAGAAAGATTTAGACTAGTCACCATAGGTTTCATTACTTAGGGGCTAGGGACTAGGGACTAGGGGATAAGGGCTAAGGCGGAAGGAGTTTCATTTCCTTGTTGTGCGATCGCATAACCGTCTAGCTTGATGCTAGCCAACAAGCTTTACCAGATAGGGTATACACCTAGATCTGAGTAAAGTATAAAAGGCTAACTTACCTTACTTAGGATAATAATATCTCCTTTATGGGAGAGTGAGAATATTGCTCAATACACAAGTCCGAGACTGAGATCGCTGAGAAAACCAAAATTTTTTATGGTATACAAAGCTGAGATCGGGTATCAAAAATCAAAATACTAAGAATTAAAACAAAAAGCTGAAGCTTTATAGGCGAAGGCAAAATATAGGTACTAGAATATGACTCAAATTTCGGGAAAACACAAAACAGGTTGTTGCAATATACACTTGTGGTGTAAAGTCAACACGGTATTATTATGGCACGGTTTTACATGCCTGGAATGCTCTAGATGAATTATTTATGTTGATCGCGGTGCAGGGGAAGTAGGCTGTGCGAATTCCGCTAGATTACTACCGAATTTTAGGACTACCGTTAGCGGCAAGCCAGGAACAATTGCGGCAGGCATACAGCGATCGCATTGTACAATTGCCGCGACGTGAGTATTCTCAAGCAGCAATTTCTTCGCGCAAACAACTTATAGAAGAAGCTTACGTGGTTTTATCAGATCCAAAAGAACGTAGCAGTTACGATCAGCTGTATCTTGCCCATGCCTATGACCCTGATGGTACTGCCTCTGCGACCGTAGCAGTTGAACATCCACCAGGAAATAATCATGGTGGGAATGACTCACACAATCTCAGTATTGAAATTTCTCAAGACGAATTAGTTGGTGCTCTACTAATTTTGCAAGACTTAGGGGAGTACGAAATTGTCCTCAAACTAGGTCGTCCTTACTTAGTTCATAAAAACAGTGCAGCAAATGCATCACGTAACAATCTCGCCAGCGAAACATCCCCAGAAGATAGGCCTGACATTGTTTTGACCATTGCTTTAGCTTGTCTAGAACTCGGTCGGGAACAATGGCAACAAGGTCATTATGAAAATGCTGCCAATTCCTTAGAAACTGGTTTAGAAGTCCTATCTCGCGAAGGCTTATTTACCAGCGTCCAGGCAGAAATTCAGGCGGATCTTTATAAATTGCGACCTTATCGGATTCTGGAATTACTAGCTTTACCAGACACTAATACAGCCGAACGCGCCCAAGGCTTGGAATTATTGCAGAACATCTTAGACGATCGCGGCGGCATCGATGGCAATGGCAACGATGAATCCGGTTTGAACATAGATGACTTCCTGCGATTTATCCAGCAATTGCGCTATCACTTAACAGTCGCGGAACAGCACAAGTTATTTGAAGCCGAAAGTAAACGTCCTTCTGCTGTTGCTACTTATTTGGCTGTTTATGCCTTGATAGCACGGGGCTTTGTCCAACGTCAACCGGCTTTGATCCGCCAAGCCAAGCAAATGCTGATGCGTTTAGGTAAGCGCCAAGATGTACATTTAGAACAATCGCTCTGTGCGCTTTTATTAGGGCAAACTGAAGAGGCTACCCGTGTTTTAGAACTGAGCCAAGAATACGAAGCTTTAGCTTTTATCCGCGAAAAATCTCAAGAATCCCCAGATTTGCTACCTGGATTGTGTCTATATGGCGAACAGTGGCTACAACATGAAGTTTTTCCCCACTTTCGCGATTTGACAAAACAGCCAGCTTCTCTCAAAAGCTACTTTGCTGAACCACAGGTACAAACTTATTTGGAAGCCTTACCCACGGATGCAGAACCAACGAGTGAATGGTCTGTCATTAACCGTCAGCCTTTATCGCCTCCGCAAACCAATAGTAGCCACAAATCCCATAATTCCACGGGATTTTCCCGACAATTTCATCACAATCGCCCAACTGACCCAGATTTACCAACAACTCACTCCAGGGAAAGACTAGAACCTCCCAATTTCTCGCCATCAAGATGGAATAGGTCGCCTGCTTCCACACCCAGTAGAAGTAAAACGCCAGAAACGCCAATATCACAGTTTACATCAGCAGAACCCATAGCCAGAGAACCGCATCAGAGTATGAATGGTTCATCTAGGGCGGCTACACCTGGACAAACACAACCGCGCAAAAAACGCAAGCCTAGTCAAACTGTCAACCGAGAACGTCGTCATCCCCCAAGAAGAAGTAATTTTCCTAGTTTTTTAGCAGGAAAAATGCGTCTATTTTGGACTGTGTTAATTTCTTTAGTCGTCATAGTCGTTTTTTGGTTCATCGTCTCCACCACCTTTGCATTTGTCAGAGATATCTTATACCCAGTACCACCGCTACCAGAAAATCCATTATCTATAGCAATTAATAACCCACCCATAGAGATTCCTGATAAAGACAGCAAACCGGAAACACCAGAGGGATCTTTAACCACCGCTACTGCAGAAGAAGTAATTCGGAATTGGCTATCCACAAAAGCGGCTGCTTTAGGGCCAAATCATCAGGTTGATAGTTTGCAGCAGATTTTAACTGGTGCATCTTTAGATTTATGGCGGTCAATTGCTCAAGGAGATAAGGCAGCGAACCGCTATCGGCAATATGAGCATAGCCTGAAGGTAGAATCTGTAGAAAAAACTGATGCAGAATCGAATCGCGCCAGCGTCGAAGCTACAGTTAAGGAAGTGACTCAGTTCTATCAAAACGGTCAACTCAAAAGGTCTTCTGATGAGACTTTGCGAGTTAAGTATAATTTGGTTCGCCAAGACAATGTTTGGCGGATTCAGAGTATGTCGATTGTCAATAAAATCAGCATGATCTTTTAGTGGCTATTCATTCCTCGGAAAGTTTTCTGCTAGCTACTAAGGTGAATAATACAGAGTTTGACAATTCAAAAATAAATGTGGAAATGGGTGGTACCGCGAAGGTATCACCTATAAATTTTATAAATTAGTTTAGAAATATCTATTAGTTCAAATAATCAAAAACTTATGGCTCTTCCCTTCTGCCCTCTGCCTTTGTACTTCTGCCTTCTTAAGCTGTTTTTCCAGTGAAACTACTGTTTGAGAATGTTCCATCCTTTGCTGTGACTGCTGCCGAATAATTTGTCAGGGACTCTTGATATTTGGCTCCCGTTGCCGCTAGTGAAGAGTAATTATGTCATGAGTTCATAACAATACGATCCCCAGAGGGCTGATAGATTCGTGAAAGTGCTGGAAAAGTGTCTTGCTACCCCTTGATACATAGACAAAGTTGTTGCTTAATATTTATTAAAGAACACCTCCCGACGATCCCAAAGAAATGCTGATTTTGGCATAGCGAGGAATTGAACAGGAGTATTTAATACATGTTTAAAAAACTACAACACTGGGCAAAACCAGGAGCCAGGAATAAGAAATTCATCTGGAGTAAATGAGATGTTAAATAACATTCTGTAACCAGAGGAAATAAATTACCTTTCAAACTACTGGAGGCCAAATTAATGGCAAAAGAACGCCCGCCGCTAGAGGAGATGACACTGCGGCAGTTACGCAAAGTAGCAAGTGAATATGGAATTTCGCGCTACAGCCGGATGCGTAAATCCCAACTATTAGCATCAATTCAAGAAGTTCAGCGCAACAAGTTTTCGCTTAATTCATCTCATTCACTGGAGGCACAGGAAACCGTGGAAGCAGCAAAATTCGAGTTAGGCCAAGAAGATCGTAATGGCGGTTCTCTCGCTGATGTTGATGAAGGACTAGCAGATTTACCTGCTGGTTACGGTGACAGCCGGATTGTACTTTTACCCCGCGATCCCCAATGGGCTTACACCTACTGGGATGTTCCCAACGAACACAAAGAAGAATTGCGTCGTCAAGGTGGACAACAGCTAGCACTGCGGATTTATGATGTAACCGACATCGATCTTGATTACCAAAGCCCTCACAGCTTGCAAGAATATCCTGCTGATGAGTTGGCGAGAGAATGGTATTTACCGATTCCTGTGAGCGATCGCGATTATGTGATCGATATCGGTTATCGTGCTTTTGATGGCCGTTGGTTAGTTCTAGCTCGTTCTGCACGAGTCCACATTCCTCCTGTATATCCTTCTGACTGGATCGAAGATGTTTTCGTAACAGTCAACTTTGAAGAAGATTTGCGCGGTAAGACTGTTTACGAATTGGTTCCCCCAGCCAAGAAGGTGGCTGCAACAGCTTACGCTAACGGTGGTAACCCCATTTACGACCAAATCTTTGGTTTGGCGGAATCTGCGGAAGCACAACGGGTTGCAGGTTCTCTGTTCGGTTCTATGCAGCACGTAGCTGGCTCTGTACCTCCAGAACAAGCTATCAGCTCCTACATTTTCCCATCTGGCGTAGGTATGTGGGCAGTTCCCACCACCTCTGGTTTAAATATGTCTGGTGTAGGTATGTCTGGCGTTGGCTTCTCTGCCTCTGCTGTACCTGTACGTCCCCGCAAGTTCTGGTTAATTGCGGATGCTGAATTGATTGTTTACGGTGCAACTGAACCAGATGCTACCGTAACCATTGGCGGTCGTCCAATCAAGCTGAATCCCGATGGTACATTCCGCTTCCAGATGTCCTTCCAAGATGGTCTAATCGACTATCCTATCTTGGCTGTTGCGGCTGATGGCGAGCAAACCCGCTCAATTCACATGAAGTTTGAACGCGAAACCCCATCTCGCAATACCAACACCAAAGACGAAGCTGTTCTAGAATGGCTGTCTTAATGAGAGTTTGTTAATCACACAGAGTGCTAACCTCATCATAAATTTACTCTAGACTAAATTTTTTACTCGCTATAGTAATTCTGTAGCGAGTTTTTTATATCTAGGTCGGTGCAATGGAAAATTGGCGGGGGTTGTCATTAGTCATTTGTCATTGGTAATACCAATTGGAAAAAAGAATGCGACAGATTGTAGGGGCACTGGCACTGCCATGCCCTCTAGAATATTTTGATGTGTCGCAAAGATTATTTGAATTGGTATATTTTTAGTAAGATAGTTAAGTTTATTTGCATTGACTTACTTATGTAAAGTTATTGGATTTATATCAATATGTCGAGATTATTCTTAATATCTATTTTTGTAGTTTTGCTGAATTTATTATCAGGCTGTAAGAGTCTGGAATCTAATGCAGCGCAAGAGCCTGGGAAATCTACTGCTTGTATTGGCAAGAATGCTAATTTTAGTATTGATTTTTTCAAAACCAATAACCAGGGCAAAAAATTTGCTAAAGGTATTAATCATGTAATTATTTTTAACCCCAAATCGGCACAATTGGATTTTAAAGTAAATGTGGGTTTAGCTCATAAACTTTATGCTAAAGATAATCGCGGAAATTTGCGTAAGGAATATATACCAAAGCAATTTCGCGAAATTATTACTGATGAAAATTCGCGATTAAACGGACAAAAACCTATAGCGGCAATTAATGCTGATTATATAGATACAGATAATAAACCCCAAGGATTAAATATTTCTCGCGGGGTTGAGTATTCTGGAGCTTTTAAAACTAAACGTTCTTCTTTTGGGATTTCTGGAGGTAAACCTCAAGAGAGAAAAGCTACTATTCAGGCGGGAAGAAGAAGTAATGAAATTTTGAATTACAACTTAGTAGGAGGTAATGGCAGGTTTTACCGGAATGGTAATTTTAAAGATATTTGTGCAGATTTGGGGGAATTTGCTTGTAAGCAAGCTACTAATCGCTCTTTAGCGGCTATCACAGACAAGGGTTATGTGATTTTATTAGTGAATGATGCTAAGGCTAATTCCAATATAGAATTTTCTGCGATTAATCAAGAACTATTCCCCGATAAATTTGATGATGTTCTAGAAGGTATTGCACGGAATAATTGTTTGGGCAATATTCAAGAAGGAATTTTGTTTGATGGGGGAATGTCGCCAGGATTATATTACAACAATCAAATTTATGTAGAAAATCCTGGGCCGATTGGTTCGGTTTTTTTGGTATATAAAAGATAATGGGCATTGGGCATTGGGCATTGGGCATTGGGTAAACAGTTTTTACTTATTTACCGAGATTGCGTTTACGTTGCCAATAGCGTTTTTGTTTTTGTGTTTCGATGTATTCTCGCTTGAGTTGCTGGATGTCGGTACCTTCAGCAAATAAACTATCTAAACCGATGACTTCTTCTTGAGGTAAAACGCGCAAGGATTTAAAAACTTGAAATCGAGAACGAGAGGTACTAGAGGTAAGATACATAAAATAGCTGATGCCAATCCAGGCGATCGCACTAAATATTACTGTGAACTCACTAACTAGCAAAATCCCTACAAGTTGCGCAAACAAAAGGTTTGTTCCCCCACCAAAAAATAACCCGCCTTTTAATGAGCTTTCTTGAGTGAAAAAGTCTTTAGCCCAGGCATAAGTGCTAGGATCTTGGCTAAATAAGCCTACTGCTAATGTTCCCCAAATTCCACATACAAGATGAACTGGAATCGCACCTACGGGATCGTCAATTTCGCACTTGTCTAAAATTACAGCAGCATAGACAACCAGCGCGCCACCCAGAAAGCCGATAAAGGCTGCACTGGGAATATTCACAAAAGCACAAGCAGCAGTAATACTCACACAACCAGCTAAGATACCGTTAATCATAAATGAGAGACTAGGTTTCTCATAAAATTGCCATGACCAAAAAGTAGCGCCAATTGCGCCCATTGCACCAGCTATGAGTGTGGTGACAATAATATGAGCGATCGCCTCAGGATGAGCTGTGAGTGTTGAGCCGGCGTTAAAACCATACCAACCCAGCCAAAGAATAAAACAACCAAGAGTAGCCGCGCTGAGGTTATGTCCTGGAACAGCAACGATTTTTTTGCCATAAAAACTGGTTCGCCGCCAAGAACGTTTATCATCTGGGTTAAATTTTCTATATTTTCCTAACCTTGGTCTTAACAATACAGTGCCCATTAAAGCCGCCCAACCGCCAACTGAGTGAACTACAGTTGAACCCGCGAAATCTCTAAAACCTAATGTGTAGAGAAAACCACCTCCCCAGATCCAGTGACCGGTAATAGAATAGCTCAACACTAGGAAAAAACTGAAAATCATAAATGCAGCGAATTTAATTCTTTCTGCAACCGCACCGGAAACAATAGTTGCAGCTGTACCAGCAAAGGTTAATTGAAAGAAAAATTTCGCACTCAGAGGAATTGCCGCCCAGCTTAATGAATCAAAGACTCCTTGGTAATCATTAGCGATCGCTGGGCTATTGTCATAACCTTGTAACAAAAAACCGTTTGTGCCAATAAATTCATTTCCATCACCAAACATCAAGCCGAAGCCTAAAAGCCAGAAGGCTAAAGTAGCAATAGCAAACACAATCAGGTTTTTGGCTAAAACAGTTATGGCATTGGCGCTACGACAAAAGCCAGACTCTACCATCGCGAAGCCGGAGTTCATAAAAAACACTAAACATCCTGTCAACATTACCCACTGAGTGTTATCAGCTACTTTATAACTCGCTGCCGGAGCGGTTTGGGCATTAGTGGCATGAGATATACACAGCAGGATGATGAAAGTTAATACAGGTAACAGAGCATACTTGAAAAGCCGACTTTTTTTTTGTTTCGCTTTCTGGCTTTTTGGCTTCAGCATAGATAAACAGACTATTGTGATGGGAATACTGGATGGATGTATTTATAACTTATTTATACTTGTATCAGAGATATTTTCAAAGTAAAACTTTTAACAAGCTTGCACCGGATTCAAGTGCTGACCAAGCGATCGTAATATAATCAAAAATACATATTAGTAAGTATTAGGATGTGCTAAGAAATTTAGTAAAGTATTTTATACTACGTTAAATTTCGGACTCTTAAGGTAATAATAAAACTTCACAAACTAACTAATAATTTCCAGGAAACGTGTGAAAATATCACAATTAAGTCAATATCTTGAGCTTGCTCTATCTTTTTTAACCCGGATAATTTTTCATTTTTAGATAAATATTGGCTGTTAGGGGAGAGCAAAAATTATCCCATATTGTTGACATATTTAGGCGCAAAAATATTTTATTTGCCCTAAATAGAAAGAAAAATCTATCTACCTTTTTTCATCGTCTTTAATCCCCCAATAAATCTAAAATAATGGCAATTTTTGACTCATTCAAATCATCTAATTCACCAGGAAGTATTTGCTTATGTATTAATTTAACCTGCCTACATAAGCCCAAAAATTTTAATGAGCTTTATTGTCAAGATTGTGGTGCTGATTTGCTATTAAATGGCCGTTATCGGGTGATTGGCTTATTAAATCAAAGGCAAATTAAAGAGTCTATGGTTTATGATGCCATTGATATGCTCGATGGGGGAAAGCCTAAAGTTATCAAAGCGTTGTATACAGATAACGAAGAAGCAATTTCCCGGTTTAATCGAGGAGCCTATGTATTAGCAAAACACTGGTTTCCCGGACTACCTCAGTTAGATCCGGGGGGATACTTTCCGATGAATTTTCCGAATCAAATGATCGCTTATTGTTTAGCTATGGAGAAAATTGCTGGATTAGATTTACAAGAATTAATCGAAAGTGACAATTATCTCGCGCTGACAGAACAGCAAGTAATTAATTGGTTAGAACAACTGACTGTCATTGTAGGTAATCTTCATCAAAAAAATTTCTTTCACCGTGATATCAAACCTGCAAATATCATGGTCAGAATCCAGAATGAAGAGTTGGTGTTAATTGGTATTGATGCTATTCGCTCTATTACCGAAGCTGTTTTAAGGGGAAAAAATCTGAGCAGAATTGGTACAAAGGGTTACGTTGCACCAGAGCAAGAAAAAGGTAAGCCTGTACCTCAATCTGATTTTTATGCTATGGGGCGTACTTTTGTGCATTTGTTAACAGGTAAAGCTCCAAATGATTTAGCCGAAGGAGCAGATAGAAAACTGCTGTGGCGTCACAGCGTACCCAAATTATCAAATGATTTAGCTACTTTGATTGATAGTTTGATGGCTTATTCTCCAGAAGATAGACCGAGAAATACAGAGGAAATTTTACAGCGTTTAGCAGAAATTAAACAGAACTTACAAAACGAAAATCAAAGTAAAAAACGGCTAAGTTTTAAAAAGATTGTCGGGTTGATAGTGTTTTTATTAGTTGGGGTTTTGGGCTACATCGGGATTCAATCACCAAAAACTGACAATATTAGCCCCCAAAATGCGACTTTATCCCATCCAAAATGTCAAATACGTCAGGGAAAAACTGTACCAGAGGAAAACGCTTTGGCTAAGGATGTATATCAGATGTTGCTAGAGCAAAAACTTAGGGGAAAAGATCCAGAAATTCGCCAAATTGAACTGCTGAATGTGATGCAATCTAATTGTGACTTAAATATATATGTCAGTTTAGTGGAAAATAATCTCCTCAGTTCTAGCCTAGAAAATAAAATTACCGATTTAATCAGAAGTCGTTTTGATTATGCTGGTAAAATTCAAGTGAATAAATATTAAGAGATATTAAAAAAAGAAATATTAAAAAAAGTTGGGCATCGGTATTGTTGACGGTTGACACTTCGGCAAGCTCAGTGCGGCGCGGTTGACGGTTGAGTGATGCGATCGCCTCAAGGTAGAGCAGTTGCGATCCCCGAAAGCTGTACTCTAGAGGTGATGGCTTAAAAAAACCTATGACACCTGAAGAAATTGCGGGGACGCTAACAAAATTGTTCGGTACAGCAGCTGTCGCAGCGATCGCGCCTGGATCGTGGCAAGTAGAGACGGCTAATTTTCGGCTGTTGGTATTGCTGGCTGAGGATCGCGCTTGGTTGCGAGTGTTAATCCCGATTGTGCCCATAGAAGCAGCTCAACCATTCTTAGAACAGTTCCTCGAAGCAAACTTTGATGAGACGCAGGAAGTACGCTACGCCTTATATCAAGGTGCAATGTGGGGAGTATTTCAGCACAACAACGCCACTTTAGCTAGTGAGGATTTGTCAAGAGCGATCGCTCACTTGATAGCTTTACATGAAGCTGGTTTAAATGATGTCTTTAATCGCTTGATTGAAAATCGCATCAGACAAATTGTCCAAGCAGCCAAAAAACAAGGACAATCTCTCCAATTCACAATGCAAAATCTAGAACGTTTTTATACAGAGGGATTACTGGGAGAAATTGAGCAAACCCAAGAAGCACGAGACCAAGTGCTATCTATATGGCGGTATCAACTAGAACGCCTATGGGATGAAATCTCAGCGTAAAATATTTAAACACCGTAATTGTGCGATCGCAAATATTTCTAGTGGTATGGGTGCTATGGATATAATTCAAATTCTCAAAGAAGACTATCAAAGATTTCCTGTAAATCAAACTTATAGTATTTATGCAGCAGATGTTTATTTTCAAGATGCTGTATTTAAATTTCGTGGTGTAACTCTGTACAAGCTGATGATTAATTTCATCAAGACTTTTTTTCTCAATCCCCAGATGGATTTACATGACATTCAATTATTGGGAGACATGATTAAAACCGAGTGGACGCTCAGTTGGAATAGCCCCCTACCTTGGAAACCGAGAATTTCTATTGCTGGCTGGAGTGAATTACGTCTCAATGCTGAAGGTTTAATTAGTTCTCACATTGATTATTGGCACTGTTCGCAACTAGATGTGATCAAACAACATGGTTTTTCGGGAAAAAATCGTTCAGATACTTCCAAATAATCAACGAGCCAATTTCAGTATAAAGGCGGAAATAGGTAATATTTTCTATTTCCCCCTTACTCCCTGCTCTGCTTCCCCCTGCCTCTGACATGCACTGCCCTAGCATTTATGATCTTGAAACATCGATAATAGAGATAGCGTAAATAAATGTAAACAATTCTCAGGCAGGGTAAAATCATTCATGCGGGTAATTTTGATGACAGGCAAGGGCGGCGTGGGAAAAACTTCTGTAGCCGCTGCTACTGGACTCCGTTGTGCAGAGTTAGGTTATCGCACATTGGTGTTAAGTACAGATCCCGCCCATTCCTTAGCCGATAGTTTTGATTTGGAATTAGGACACGCACCAAAACAAATTCGCCCTAATTTATGGGGTGCGGAACTAGATGCACTCCAAGAACTAGAAGGAAACTGGGGTTCTGTGAAGCGTTACATTACCCAAGTTCTTCAAGCTAGAGGTTTAGAAGGAGTACAGGCGGAAGAATTAGCTATTCTACCAGGCATGGATGAAATTTTCGGTTTGGTGAGAATGAAACGCCATTATGATGAAGGCGAGTATGATGTCTTGATTATTGATTCAGCACCTACTGGTACTGCTTTGCGATTGCTGAGTTTACCGGAAGTTGGCGGTTGGTACATGCGCCGTTTCTATAAACCATTTCAGAATATTTCGGTAGCGCTGCGTCCTTTGGTAGAACCGCTATTTCGCCCAATTGCTGGTTTTTCCCTCCCAGATAAAGAAGTGATGGATGCGCCTTATGAGTTCTATGAACAAATAGAAGCTTTGGAAAAAGTACTGACTGATAATACCCAAACTTCAGTTCGCCTAGTCGCCAATCCAGAAAAGATGGTGATTAAAGAATCTCTACGCGCTCATGCTTACTTGAGTTTATATAATGTTGCCACAGATTTAGTGATCGCTAATCGCATTATCCCAGAGGAAGTCAAAGATCCATTTTTCCAACGCTGGAAGGAAAATCAGCAACAGTATCGTCAGGAAATTCATGATGATTTTCATCCGCTCCCGGTGAAGGAAGTTCCTCTATTTTCGGAGGAAATGTGTGGTTTAGCCGCCTTAGAACGACTGAAAGAGACACTTTACAAAGACGAAGATCCCACGCAAGTTTATTACAAAGAAACAACTATTAGAGTTGTTCAAGAGAATAACCAATACAGTTTAGAACTGTATTTACCGGGGATTCCCAAAAGTCAAGTCAATTTGAGTAAAATAGGAGATGAATTAAACATTACTATTGGCAATCATCGGCGTAATTTAGTATTACCACAAGCTCTAGCGGCGCTCCAACCTGCTGGTGCAAAAATGGATGAAGACTATCTAAAAATTCGGTTTGCTTAAAATGTAAGAGTTTAATTCTACTTTCAAGAGCATCAGAATTAAACTTTGTTTTTTGTCCAGACGCGATCGCGATCGCGTCTGTTTTTGTCAGTAATAAATTTGTATATAATTACACTTGTGCAATAGTCATTTTCTGTTGTTTATCAAGGCTCAAGGGGCTTTAGTAGTAGCAGTTATTAATTGACATTAATTAATCAAAGCTAGTTAAAGCGAGTATTAGCAAACTATATATAGATTTTCCATCCGGACGATTTAGACACATTTATTTAATGCAATCATAACAGCGATTAATTGTTGCATCCTGTTGCTGAAAATAAATTTTTTATATTATCAATGATGATTTTTTAGGGGTGATTTACCTAATGTCTATAGGTGCGTATACCGTAGTTTTACTGAAGACAGGTATAGGAAATAATTTAATAATATTTTTAGATATAATCTTTTATTTTTTCTGATTAAAAAATAACTTATATAATTTACGAGCAATGACCCCGATCGCCAAACTAGACTTGCAGTTAAACCTGGAGCAAGAAGGACTATTACGACGCATTACAAATAGTATCCGGGAAACGTTGGATTTAGAAGAAATTCTGACAACAACGACAAAGGAAGTGCGATCGCTCCTCAAAACTGATCGGGTGATGATTTATAAATTTCATACTGATGGTAGCGGTCAGGTCATTGCTGAATCAATTTATAACGATAGATTACCATCGCTGTTAGGGCTAAATTTTCCGGCTGATGACATTCCACCTCATGCGCGAGAACTATTCAAGAATTCACAGGTACGTTCTCTAGTTGATGTGGAAAAACAGCAGATTGGCTACAGTCATCTGCATCACTCACAAACCGCAGAACAGCTAGCAGATGATATTCATTATCGCCCGGTCGATGCCTGCCACGTGCAATACCTAACGGCTATGGGAGTGAAGTCTTCTTTAGTAGCGCCTATTATTTGTCACGCAGAACTCTGGGGGCTTTTGGTATCCCATCATGCAGACAGCCATGAGATTTCCGCAGATGAAATTGACATAGTACAGATGGTAGTAGAGCAATTATCAGTAGCGATCGCTCAAAGTCACCTGCTGATTCAAGCCCAGAAAAAAGCCGAACGGGAAGCTAATATTAGCCGGATTGCAGCTTTATTACATTCATTGCCAACAATTGTACTACAACCTGCCTTAGAAGCCACCGTAGCCGCTTTGGGTGGTTCTGGTGGTAGGCTTTGTATGAGAAATAATGCTTTTAACTTCCAAAATAGTACATTTAAACCCTTCACAGAATGTTTAATTCCGGGAAGTGATTGTATTCGGCTCTTCATTTGTGGAGAACAACCAAAAATCACAGAACCAACCATTTATCCCCTGATTGAGCAGTTTAATATCTGGCAAGAACATTATCAATCTGCTGAATATGATGTCTGGGCAATTTCCGATATTTACCAAGCACCAAAGATGCGAACTCTGCAAGTTGCTTGTGACGGCACTAAGATTCGCAGCATATTAATAATTCCCTTAAATTATCGCCAAGAATTAGTCGGCTATTTAAGTGTTTTTCGCAATGAAATCGATACAGAAACTTTGTGGGCAGGTCGATTTGATACCGATAGCAGACAACTATATCCGCGTCAATCCTTTGAATTATGGCGCGAAACTAAAACAGCACAAATTCAAAAATGGACAGATGAAGAAATAGAAATGTCCAGAGAAATTGGTAAACATTTTGCTTCAGCAATTCAGCAATATGAACTTTACCAACAAGTACAAGTATTTAACAGCAATTTAGAAAAACAAGTTAGAAAACGCACCATTGAAGTTCAAAAAACAGCCGAACAACAACAGGCTGTGTTTGGAGTCATTGCCAAAATTCGCGAATCCCTAGATATTAAAAATATTTTTCAAATAACTACTAAAGAAGTTTGTCAGTTAATTAAAGCCGATCGCGTTTGTATTTATCGCTTTGATGGTGATTGGGGCGGGGAATTTGTCGGTGATTTTGAAGTAGCTAGTCCTCATTGGTCAAATGAGTCAAAATTGAAAGTGAATACAGTTTGGAATGACACTTATTTACAAGATACTCAGGGAGGACGTTACCGCTACAACGAAACATTTGCAGTCAATGATATTTACCACATGGGCTTTACTCAGTGTCATCTTGAGAATTTAGAAGAGTACCAAATTTACGCTTTTGTTTTAGCGCCCATCTTTGTAGGACAACAATTATGGGGTTTGCTGTGTAGTTATCAACATTCTGGCCCCCGTCAATGGCAAGATACAGAAGTTAACTTTCTCAGTCAAATTGCGGCTCAACTTGGGGTAGCACTCCAGCAAGCAGAATTACTCAGGCGTACCCAGGAGCAAGCTTTAGATTTAAAACAGGCAGCAAAGCAACAACGAGTATTATTTGAAGTTGTGGCAAAAATTCGCGAATCTTTAGACTTAGAGGCAATTTTTCAGACTACAACCCAAGAAATATGTAAAGCCCTCCAAGCAGATAGGGTAGCTGTGTATCAATTTCATGCAGATTGGAGTGGTGAGTTTATTGCTGAGTTTGTTGGTGAGGGTTGGATAAAGTTAGTCAGCCCAGAAAGTAAGACAATTTGGCAGGATAGTTATTTACAAGAAACCCAAGGTGGACGCTATCGTCAAAATGAAACCTTTGCAGTCCATGATATCTATCGCGCTGGTCATTCTCATTGTCATATTGAGTTATTAGAGCAATTTCAAATTAAAGCATACGCGATCGCGCCAATTTTTATCGGTCAAAAACTCTGGGGTTTGCTAGCAGCTTATCAAAACTCCGCACCGCGCCACTGGGAAACCTCAGAAATTCAGTTTCTCGCCCAGATTGCTAATCAGTTAGGGGTAGCACTCCAGCAAGTTAACTTATTTTTGCAAACTCAGCAGCAAACACAACAGCTAACTCAAGCTTTATACGATTTGCAAGCAACCCAAACCCAACTCATTCAAACCGAGAAAATGTCCTCATTAGGACAACTAGTGGCAGGTATTGCCCATGAAATTAATAACCCTGTAAACTTTATTTACGGCAATTTAGTTCATGTCAGCGAATATGCTGATGATTTACTGAAGATGCTAGATTTATATGAGCAAGAATTACCTCATCCCAGTCAGAAAATTTGGCAACTAAGAGAAGAAATTGATTTAGAATTTATCAACGAAGATTTACCCAAAACTCTCACTTCTATGAAAGTGGGAATCGACCGCATTCGTCAAATTGTCTTAGGTTTAAGAAATTTCTCCCGTCTAGATGAAGCAGAAATGAAAGCGGTAAATATTCACGAAGGTATTGATAATACACTGTTGATTTTGCAACACCGCCTCAAAGCCAAGCCAGAAAGCCCAGCGATTAATATAGTTAAGAATTACGATGAACTTCCCTTAGTAGAATGCTACGCTGGACAGTTAAATCAAGTATTTATGAATGTCTTGAGTAATGCGATTGATGCATTAGAAGAATATCGAGAATCTCATCCAGAAAATCATCAAAGTCAAATTACAATTTACACTTCTATTGGCAAAATGAAGGGTAATATGAAGAGTGTAGTAATTCGCATTGCTGATAACGGGGCTGGTATTCCTGAAGCTTTAAAAACCAGAATTTGTGACCCATTTTTTACCACTAAGCCAGTAGGTAAAGGTACTGGCTTAGGGTTATCAATTAGTTACAAAATTGTTGTCGAAAAACATGGCGGTATTTTTAAAGCTGATTCTGAACCAGGTTTAGGCACAGAATTCTGGATTGAAATTCCTATTCAACAAAATAGTCGTTAGTCAGAGACGCGATTCATCGCGTCTGTACAATTGTCATTTGTCATTGGATTTCAATCCAAAATCCAAAATCCAAAATCTAAAATTCTTTCAATGCCCCATGCCCCATGCCCTATATTTAACTTCTCAGTTGTACTGGCATAGCTAAATAAGTCATTTTTAAAGCGCCTAAAGGTGTAAAAATCACTGGAGTTAGGCTTTGATTAAGATGCATTTGAATTTCTGAAGATGGTAATTCTTTTAAGCCTTCCATGAGATATTTGATATTAAAAGCAATATCTATATCTTCCCCAGAAATTTGGGCTGGCATTGATTCTCTACCGCTACCTATATCTTGAGATTCACAAGATAATGTAATCTCTTGGTTAGCACCATTGATGCTGATTTTGACAATATTATTTTTCTGATCTGCTAGAACTGCAATTCGTTCTAAAGTGCTGACAAATTGTTTTCTATCAATAGTAACTTGACGCTCAAATTGACGGGGTATTAATTGACGATAGGCGGGATATTGACCTTCTAAAGTGCGGCTAGTTAAGCGTTGATTTTTCCAAGCAAATACTACTTGACCTTGATCTAAATATAAAGCTACAGGTTCATCATCAGCAGAACTATGAGCTAACATTCTTTGGAGTTCTCGTAGCGCTCTGGCTGGTACTGTTACTTCTAGTTGGTTACTATTTTCCATTGGACGCTCGTTTGTAGTTTCTACTACTGCTAAACGATGCCCATCGGTAGCGGCAAATTCGAGGGTATCTTGTTTAACTGTTAAATGTACGCCTGTGAGTACCTGCTTAGTTTCATCGCCACTGGTAGCAAATAAGGAACCGCGTAAGCCTTCAATTAAAGCTGCGGCTGTTATGTGAATGACTTCGGAATTTTCAATGACAGGTAATTCAGGAAACTCTTCTGCACCCATTGCCCGGACTTGATAATGTCCGCTTTTTGGTGTGAGAGTAACGATTAAACCCTCGCCTGTGTTGGTTTCGGTTGCTGATTCATCATCGAGGGTGATTTCGCCTTCTGGGAGACGAGAGGTAATATCTACGAGTAATTTAGCAGGAAGAGCGATCGCACCTCCTTGCCACACCTCAGCGTTAAAGCTGGTACGGATACCCAAGCTGAGATCGAAGGCGGTAAGACTTACTTGGTTAGTTTGTGCATCTGCTTGTAGCAGCACATTAGCAAGTACTGGATGTGTCGGTCGTGAAGGGACAGCACGGCTAACAAGGGAAAGGTTTGTACTGAGGTCACTTTGGGCGCAAACTAATTTCATGGTCAAGTTCAGCTTGTGAATGTCTATACTACCACTGTAGAAAGATTTTTCAGTCATTGTTCGCTAGCAGCTTTGATTACCAAGCTGAACATTTCTGACCATTGAGCGGGAATTACGGGGCATCCAATTTTTTAAATACCCAATCAATTTGTAGTGCGAGCGAGACGCTCGCTGGTTTTCACTCATCGTGCAAGACTTCGGCGTGAGCGCTCAGTCGAACTCTGCTCGCACTACGGAATTTGGGTAATTTATTTTTTGTAAGTACCTACATATTCTTAACTAGGGTTCGTTCCACCTGAGGTAGTACAGAAACTTCTAATGGGTCATAGCCTAGCTGTTGCGTAATGCGTTCCCTGGCTAAAACTCGATATTCCCAAAAATGCTCGCCCGCAGCGCATAGCGCCAAATACATATTCAGAACTTGGGGTTTTGTCCACAGCAGTGTCCATAGTTGTCCCCAAAATTGCCCTCTAATTTCTGGTCGTCGTAAGCCTTGATGCCAGATTAACTGGGCAAAAAGCCGCAACTTTCTACCTACAGGAATCTGCATTGTTTGTGTTCCCCTTCTAGAGGGCACAATATTAAGGCACTGTTGAAAAGCTCTGCGCAGATAGTTTACAGGTTCGTATAACGTCCAGAAGCCTTCTACATACTCTCTAGCAATTTCGGCAATGGGGCGGGTGGGAATAAAATTCATCAGGGTATTCTGATCACCCGTCGGATGAATGCTATCACTCTCAATTAAACGCTGTTCCTGTTGGAGGCGATTCCACAGGGCTGTGTTGGGCGGAGCTTGGAGGATTCCCAACATAGGTTGAGGAATATTGGTTTCTTCCACAAAGGCTTGTATTCTTTCTCCTGCACCAGTGCGTTCTCCGTCAAACCCCAGAATAAACCCAGCATAGATCAGCAAACCTGCTTCATTGATTTTGTGACAGGCTTCTACTAAGGGGTTGCGTGTATTTTGCACTTTGCGCGTCACGACGAGGCTATCTTGATCGGGAGTTTCAATACCGAGAAAGACAGCATAGAATCCTGCTTCTACCATCAGTTCTAGCAGTTCATCATCTTCTGCTAAGTTCACAGATGCTTCAGTCATGAAGGTGAAGGGATAGTTGTGCTGTTGCATCCAAGGAATTAATTCTCTTAAGAAGCGTTTAACATTACGCTGATTGCCAATAAAGTTGTCATCGACAATAAATAGCGATCCTCGCCAACCTAAATCATAGAGATATTGCAACTCTGCTAAACTTTGAGAAGGTTCTTTAGTCCGCGATTTGCGACCGTAGAGAGAGATAATGTCACAAAATTCGCAATTGAAGGGACAACCGCGAGAAAACTGAATTGCCATCATGAAGTAGGCATCAAGTTCCAGCAAATCAAAGCGAGGCATAGGGCTTTGAGTCACATCCGGCTTTTCTGGGGAGCGGAAGATTCCCTGAGTTTGGCCTTGCGCGATCGCTTCTAAGAATAGCGGAACTGTCATCTCTCCTTCATCTAGGATCAGATAATCTGCTCCAGAAGCTTGGGCTTCCTGTGGGACTGATGTGGGATAAGGCCCGCCTACTGCTACTTTTTTACCTAACCTGACGGCTTTTTTAATCAGGGCGTGGAAATCTGGTCTTTGCACCAGCATGGCAGAGATAATCACTAGGTCACACCACTCCCAATCTGCCTCTGTCTCTAGACGGACATTGCGGTCATAAAATCTCACTTGCCAATCTTCGGGTAATAATGCTGCAACAGTAATGATTCCCAGGGGTGGAATGACGGCTTTGAGTCCGGCGATTTCCATAGCGCGATCGTAAGACCAAAAAGACTGAGGAAACTGGGGGTAGAGTAACAGTGTTTTCATAGTCTCTTTTTAAGATCCTTAGTGCATGGTTGCTTATT
Source organism: Calothrix sp. FACHB-168 (assembly GCF_963889195.1). NCBI lineage: Bacteria > Bacillati > Cyanobacteriota > Cyanophyceae > Nostocales > Calotrichaceae > Calothrix > Calothrix sp. FACHB-168. The sequence goes on along the minus strand of NZ_CAWPNJ010000032.1, from coordinate 949 downwards.
TTTGCACAAGCGCATAGAGAAAGAGTCTAGCAAAAGTTAGATTTATGGAAGAACAAATCAGAATTTACTTTTTCTGGAATCGGATGGTAGCACTGAAGGGTGGGTTTAAGGAAATTTTTGTGATTGATTTATCTTAATTCGATGTCTTGTTCAAAAACTAATATCAAATCATTTATAGTTTTTTTGTATTGAAACCCATAGTCTAACAAAGCTTGCTTTAAAATTTCTCCTTCAGATGCTTCGAGTTTATGTTTGGGGCTAATCTCAATAGTTGCCTCATTTACTGTAAAATCGAAATAGTCTTTAAATTGACTATAATCCCAGTTTAGTTTTCTCGCTGCATTTAACTCAATGGCAGCTAATGTATCATCAAATTTGCTGTTAACCATGAGTTTGTCTCTCCCAGGAGCTTAAAAATATATCTTAACAAAAATTAGAACGAAAAAACTCAATATCAACCTTAATGAAGAGTGAAGAATAACTGCTATAGGAATCCGCTTTGATTCCTGAAATTATTTGCGTAGGGAGGGAACAGGGAAGGGGGAACGGGGAACAGGGAAGAAGAAATAAAAGTGTACTTACTTTTTTTCAAAAATCAAATATGAGTCCTATAAGTAGAGCGGCGTTAACAATTATAGTTATTGAAAGGCAGATGATACAAATAAATATTGTTTAAGTGCAATTTAAATTTGTAAATGTAATTATGTTTATTGACAATGTTATATTGAGAAATTTTCAAATTATCAAAAATCATTTTTTTGCTCAATATAAAAAATCAAATTATGGAGTAATAACTTAAGTTTATTTTATAGACAATCAAGATTGACAAGACTATTAGTAGTCATGTTATACCAATTAAATATGAAGCTGCATATAATGAGGAGAGTGCAAACCCAATAATTTTAGATGCCCATGAGCCGTCCGTTCAAGATTGAAATCGCAGAAAGCG
>NZ_CAWPNJ010000031.1:0-109090 GCF_963889195.1 Calothrix sp. FACHB-168 | reverse complement strand
TGCCAATCCCAGACTTTGAGGGTGTTGTCAGAGGAAGCAGAAATCGCGTATTTGCCATCTGCACTCAGGGCGATCGCAATTACCGAGTGACTATGACCTTCCAGGGTACGCAGTTGTTGTCCGGTTTGCCAATCCCAGACTTTGAGGGTGTTGTCAGAGGAAGCAGAAATCGCGTATTTGCCATCTGCACTCAGGGCGATCGCATTTACGCAGTCACTATGACCTTCTAGGGTACGCAGTTGTTGTCCGGTTTGCCAATCCCAGACTTTGAGGGTGTTGTCATCGGAAGCAGAAATCGCGTATTTGCCATCTGCACTCAGGGCGATCGCATTTACCGAGTAACTATGACCTTCTAGGGTACGTACTAAGGAACTGCCAGGAGGAGTTAAACTTGCTATTTGCGGAAGCAAGCCAGGAGTTTTGCATTGCTGCGCTTGGGTTAACAATGCCTGAATTGCTAAACTTTCAAAACCCAGCAATCGCCCTAATAATTGCCCTGGCAATTGCTGTTTATCTTGAATTAAAATATGTACCGACCGTAGCAATGCACCTTGAATTAGCTGTAAATCCTCATTCTCTGATAAAAAATCATAATCTGCTAACAACGCATTAATATTGATGTTCTCCAACTTCGCCTGTAACCAGCGAAAATCACACAGCAGTTGTTGTAATTCTCCTTTCCTTCCCCCAGCCAGCAAGTGATAGGCTAAATTCTCCCAAATATAACCGTCATTTTCTAAACTATGCCAGCCTTGGGGGTATTTTTCGCTGTAAGCATTTAACAGCCGATTGTGTAAAAACCCTATCCCCTCACTTTTATTTGCTAAAGTCGTGTACTGCTTCCTGACATAATCAAACTGCAAGTCATGCAACCGCAAATTTCCCGCTTCATCCCGCAAAGCCAGAGATTTACTCACCAATTCATCAATCACATCTTGGCTATCAAACTCATCTAACCCCAAGGGTTGCCAAAATGTCTGCAAAACTGCTTCGGGTATGGGTGTATCTTCCGGAAATACCGCAAAATCTAAATATCGCTGTTGGCAATTCTCATCCAAAGCCTCTACACTGACCGCAAGAGCTTTGAGTAAATCGGGATAAGGATAATCGGGAAACTGTTGTTTGATTTTCTCTAAATCAGCACTGCGGAGTTTTTCTAAAATATTCTGCCAGCGATTTGCAGGTTTCCCCCGCATCATCGCGCCAACCATCGCTAATGCTAAGGGCAAATATCCACATTCCCGCGCAACCTGCAAAATTAACCCCACCCCGGCTGCGCCACCCCTCCCCGCAAGCGAGGAGGGGTAAGAGGAAATATCTGTTTCTCGGCTAGTTGGGAAAGAAGATTGAGAGATACCAATATTATCTTTCCCCCTCCCAGTTTGCACAGCAGAATCCGCAACATTCTCTGTCCCCCTCCCTGCTTGCGGGGAGGGGTTAGGGGTGGGGTGCAGTATCTCCGGTTGATTTGCCCAATCTGCTAACAGTTCTAACGCCTGTTGTTCACCCAAAACTGCCAGCTGATATTCTTCCCCGCCCAACCCCGTGACTATCGCCCCATCACGGGTAGTAATTAACATCTGACAGCGTTCCCCCAACACATCAAACGCCGTCGCATCATCCAAACGCCAGATATCATCCAAAATCAGCAAGCAAGCTTTCTGTGCAAACAACTCCCGCAACCGCGCTTTCGCCAATCCCACCTCGGTAAACGCCGCTTGCTTGTCACCCAACGCCGAAGCAAGATAGGATTGCCAAGTTAAAATCTGTGGCGTTTGTCCAAATGTTACCCACAACACCCCATCAGGAAACGCTTTTCTAACTTCTTCATCCCGCGCTAAGGCTGTAGCTAAGACTGTTTTCCCAATTCCACCCATTCCTTGCACACCAACACGGCGACTTTTGCCTGTAATACCCACAGGTTGCTTTGTTGAAGATAATACTTTGCATTTTAAGGGTGTAAGTTCTTCGGGACGGGGTAAAAAGTACGGTGGTAACTCTGGGACGTTGGTAAGATTGCCTAAAGGTTGGTGAAGGGGGGTTAAATGGGTTTTTTTTTAAGTTCAGGAATCAACTCACCAGGGACACGAGCTAAGGCGATCGCATTTCGCGCCAAATCAAAAGCAAACTCTACAGGCGAAACTTCATCATATTCGGAATTGTAACCGAGAAGTCCATCGTAAAAACCGACAACAAACTCAATCGCGGCTTTATCTCCGATTTTATCGTTCATCCCAATCACATAATTAATGTGTTGGGAAATAGCCTCAGCTTGAACTTTGGAGTAACAAGCATTCAACAGCACACATTCTACTTGTTTAGAAAACTGTCCAAATAATCCAGCTAATGCTTCACCTGTAACTAGCTGTGTTTTTCCCGTTTCATCCTCAAAAGCGAGTCCTTCTATCCCTGCACCATGCCCAGAAAAGTGGATAATATTCGGGCGATAATCCAAAATAGCGCGGCGAATATCCCTCACACGGACTGCTAAATCATAGCGTAAATCAAAGTTCTCTCGATTTTGTGCCCTTTGTAATCCTTCCTTGATATCACGCAATTCTTGATCAAGACGCAATCGTGATGTATTGCTAGGATTTGCAGCTAATATCAGGATTTTCTTCTGTTTAACAGTCATTGCCGGCGTTGGGATGTGCTGTTTTTAAGTATACATGATGGGCATGGGGCATGGGGCATCCCTTCGGCTTCGCTCAGGGCGAGTGGGCATTGGGCATGGGGAAGGGGATTCTTGGATTTCTTCTTTGCGTCTTTGCGCCTTTGGGGACTTACAAAAAATAAATTACCCATATTCCGTAGTGCGAGCATCTTGCTCGCTGGTGTTCAAAAGCGAGCAAGACTTCGGCGTGAGCGCTCAGTCGAACGCTGCTCGCACTACAAATTTATTGGGTATTTAAAAAATTGGATGTCCTTTGCGTGAGAAAAAACAAATTGCAGAGAACGCATTTGGTGAATGGTAGGTTTTATCCCTGAATACAGATACAAACAGTTCTCTCGCATACCCGATATACCGCCCGCAGGCTAGAAGCCTGGGGCTAACGTTACAAAGCCTGCCTTCGCAGGCTGGAATTTTCGTTAGCCTGCGAAGGCAGGCTTTGTTCAATTAGCCGCACCCTTCTAGGGTGACGGCGGGATTGCGGGATGAGTGAGAGTTAAAGAGTTTTTACTCTGGTTTACCAATCAATTCCCTAAACGGCGGCTCATCTGCAATATCATCAAAATCAATATCTGTCGCTGCTTCTTCCTGATATCGCGGATTCAAGTTAATCGCTTGCTGGAGATTTTCTACAGCTAATTCCACTTGTTTTTGCAGTGCGTAACAGGCGGCTTTATTATACAAAGTAACCGCATAATCGGGTTTGAGTGCTAATGCTTTGTCAAAAGATGCGATCGCTTCGTCATCTCTTCCCAACCTTACCAAACAATAGCCGCGTTTATCCCAAGCTTTCGGGGATGGTTTAATTTCAATGGCTTTGTCAAAAGATGCGATCGCTTCGTCGTATTCTTCCAATTCAATCAAGGCTAAACCGCGATTCATCCATGCTACAGCGTCATCGGGTTTAACTTTCGTCGCTTGATTAAATGATACAAAAGCCTGTTGATGTTTGCGTAAATACCCCAAAGCCACACCGCGATCGCACCATGCTTGATGATCGTTGGGATTAATTTTCAATGCTTTATCATAGGATGCGATCGCGTCTTGGTAGCGTTTCAACCTAGCGAGAGTTAAACCTTGCTTAAACCAAGCTGTGGGGTTATCTGGCTGAGTTTCCACTGCTTGATTGTAAAATGCGATCGCTTCTAAATACCGTTTTTCGCCAAACAATACATCTCCCCTTGTCAAATATTCATCGTCGGCAACGCTAACCTCTACATCTTCTGTGATAGACGAGGTTTCTGGCTTAGGAGATTGTAACGGTTCTAATTTTTTCGCCTCAATTTCAATTATCGCTGGCTGTTTAATTTCCGTCAGTTCTTCTAAAATAGAATCCTTGCGTTGTTGTGCATCGAATTGCAATTCCGAAAGCTGGGAGACAAATTCCGTTTCTAATCTTTCCAGCTTTTCTAAAATCAGAATTTTCTGCTGTTGTGCATTTATCTGTAATTCCGAAAATTGCGAGGTAAATTCCGAACCAGATTTTTCTAACTTCTCAATAATTAAATCTTTCTGTCTTTCCACATCCCCCAGTAACTCAGCCAAGTTACTAGTAAATTCTGCTTGCAATTTTTGTAAATCAGCAAAAATCTGCTCTTTTTGCTGTTGACTATTAGCTTGTAATTCTGTCAATTGCGTTCTCAAGCTACTTTCCAACTCAGCAATATTCGCCAAACTCGCATCTTTTCGCTGTGTAACTTCTGCTTGTAACTCAGATATTTTATTTACTGCTTCTATTTTCAAAGCATTTTCTAACTCAGCAATATTCACCAAACTCGCATCTTTTTGCTGTCCAACCTCTGCTTGCGACTCTGATATTTTATTCGCCGCTTCTGTTGCTAAACTCGTAATTTTCTCAACAGCTATATCTTTTTGTTGCTGCGTATCAGCCTGTAACGCCGCTAAATTTCCTGTAAATTCCGCCTGAGATGTATTTAAACTTGCTAATGTGCTATCTTTTTGCTGTTCTACATTTAATAGTATTTCTGATAATTGCAGCGATAAATCAGATTCTATTTTGCTTAAATTTTCAACAGTAAAATTACTTTGATTTTGGGCATTTGCAAGTAATTGCCCTAATTGACTTGCAAATTCCGTATCTATATTTTCTAATTTAGCTTGAATAACTTTAACTTCCGCATCTAACTGATTTAAAATACTTGCTTGCTTCGCCGTAAAATCAGAATTAATCGTAGATAAATTTTCTTGCTCGCTTTTAATCTTAGCTTGCAGATTCTCAACCTCTTTCCCCAAATCTTGAGTAATCTTTTGCACCGCTTGAATTGCATTTTCAGCTTCTTGCTTCACCGCATTTAGCTGAGTTTGCAAACTTTCCACACCTTCTATCTGTGACATTGCCTTATTCACAACTTCGCGGATAATTAATCCACGTAATAGCCACAGTAAAACTATTGTAGCGACAGGAAATAAGCTTAATAATACTATCCAGATATTCAAGGGCATGGTAGTCTGATTAAAATTACGCTCAACATCAGATTGGGTTGCATCTTGAATCCGCCGTTGCGCCAGCAATCCAGCCAATTCTTCCCGTTCCTGATTAGATAATACCGGAGCAGGAGCCACACCAGACGATACAGCAGGTACAGTTTGCCCATTGATTTTACCAGGAGACAGCAGCAAAGGCGAAAACACGAGAACGCTTTGTAAAACTAAAGCGTAGACGGCTGGATGTTTGCTTTTCATATCCCTTCCATTGTTAGTTTTGCAAGCGGCGTACCTTCTCCAATCTATAACAAATTATTAACACTTAACCTCTCTCAATCATACCTCTCTCTTCCTTGGCGTCCTTGGCGTCTTGGCGGTTAATAATTCCTAAATCTTCCATAAATCCCCACAAATAAACACTCTACGCTAAATTGAAAATGTAGAGTTACTAATTAGATTTTTTTTATTTCGCTTATGGAAACACAATTTTCTTGGACTAAACAATGGTATCCCATTAGCCCATTAAGTTATCTCGATAGTAATAGTCCCAATCCCGTCACCCTACTGGGTAAAAAACTCGTAATTTGGCAAGATAATCATCATTAGTATACCCGCCAAGTTTGCCCTATTCGCCACAATTTTATCAATCATCAGTTTGCTGGGTTCATATTTTATTGATAACTTAAAACAACAATTTTTTACCAGCATTCCTCAAGGAGGTTTACCTATCATTAAGGTTTACGCCGATCGCCCTAGTAAATCTCTCTCATAAAAGAATATGATAGTATCTTAAATCTCTGTAACAAGCCCAAGACATTAGCGACCATCCCAGGCTAAATTATAAACACAATTAGCCGATACAATGGAGCTATAATGAGTTATCAAAGACCTGTTTTTATCCCTCCCCAGACTCAACAAGCAAAAATGCTCAATTGGATTGCGATCGCGGGAATAGTTGCATTGTTTGGTACAGCAATTCATGCTTGGTTTGCATTACCAGAGACTATACCCATCCATTTCGGAGTTGATGGTAAAGCTAACGGCTGGGGGAGTAAAAACTTTCTCTGGCTGTTCCCCTTATTAAGTTTATTAATGTATGGTTTGCTGACAGTGGTTAGTCACTATCCCCAAACATTTAATTATGCAGTGCAAATTACAGAGGAAAATGCACTGCGTCAATATCACATTGCCTGCTCAATGTTAAATTGGTTAAAAACCGAAATGATTTGGTTATTTGCTTATATTGAGTGGCAAATATATTATTTAGCCAATACAGAAACACCTCATTTAGGCATTTGGTTTTTACCTGTATCTTTAATTATTATTTTCGGAACGATCGCATATTGGTTGTTTCAATCTTTTCTAGGGCGTTAATTAAGTATAGGTGTCATTTGTCATTTAATTTCCTTCTAATTGCGTCCTTCTACACTTTGATTTGAAAGAGTTATTTCTCTCTTCCCTTTCATATATAGGCGTAGGTTGGGTTGAGGAACGTAGACGAGGAGCGGCTTCCCGCAGGGTAACCCAACATTTTCGGCGCTTTGTTGGGTTTCACTTCGTACCCCTTCGGGGAATCAAGCTACAACCCAAGCTACATTTATCCTTAATGGAACCGTATTGATTTACGAGCGGCTTCTGTCTCTTCTGTAGATTCGCTGCTGGTGTTTTTACTCTCCATTTGTTCTCTTAAAATTGCAATTTGTGTCACCATAATTGCTTCTATCCCATTAGTTGACATATTCCCCATCCAATGAATCATTGATGAAAGAAACAATTCTTTGAGATAGGCGAAAGAAAAGCCATCTGTCATAGTTGCTATCTGAGTTACCGCTTGTGGTGACAGACGCATCTCTGGTTTTAAGCGATCGCTCCACATGGTAATATAAGCTTGTCTTACCGAGTTATCTGGTAAATCGAAGTGATACTTGCGATCGAAACGACTAGGGCGATCGCGAATTGCTGGATCTAGCCTTTCTGGGTGATTGGTACTAGCAATGGTGACAATTCCCTCGTTAGCCGCAAAACCATCAAGTTCATTGAGAAAGAAAGAACGATTTTCGTCAGTTAACAGAGAATCTAAATCCTCTAGAACTAAAATACAGGGTGCAGACTGTCTCGCTTGTTTAAATACTTTGCGAATATTTTCGCTATCCGTATCATACTCAGACTTAAAACTCTTCACATACAGACAAGGCTTTTGCATAAGATTAATTAAAGCTTTGACTGTATGAGTTTTCCCGTTTCCTGGTGAACCAATAAATAAAATTCCTCGTTTCCAAGGAATATCATAAGCTGCATAGGTTGCTTGGGAAGCAAAAAAGTTACTCAAGTCATCTTGAATTTCTTGTTTCAGGTTACCATGCAAAATTAAATTATCAAAAGTAGCTGTTTTAATCGATTGAAATAGTTCGGGGTTTTTATTCCAATAACCATCTTCAAAAACTAAAACCTCTTCACGAATTTCGGAATTCCAATCACAAACAGCCGTAAAAAACTTTTCTGCTAATTCTTGATTATGAGCCAAAATCCAGTAATATCTAGTTTTACAATAACCTTCTTGCCAACTCATTAATAATACATCAAATTGCTGTCCTTGCCATTTCACCATAAATTCAGCATTTTCTGTATATTTATATAGCTGATTTTCCATGCCATCCCAACTAGTTAAAATTTGGTTGTGAATAGAAGCATGATGTTGAATTTGGCAGAGATTAGCCTGGGCGTATTTTTCTAAATTGAATGTACTATCGTTACCTTCTAAGAGAAATTTCCGGGGATAAATCGCGGCTAATTCTTGACTAATATGATATGCGATCGCATTAATCGGCAAAGTCAATGATTCTGTAATCAGTTGTTGAATATTCATGCTGATTTATTACTTTTTAATTAAATTTATTAACTAATACACAATATTCCGCATTAATTCCGGAATTGCAGGTATTTACCAAAAAAATGTTGACTCTTGTAGAGACGCGATTCATCGCGTCTCTACAAATCGCGTCTCTAACAAATGACTATTGACTAAGAAGAAAAATTTTCACGCCTACTTATACAAATTTTTGTGTAAACTCATAAATTAAATCAACTCTTCCCTTGCGTAACATCGCTGGATCTAATCTTTCTGTAGTATTACAAGTCATCAATACTACTAAACGCTGCTTCATTTGCATCCCAGATTCATCAATGATGCTTTGATACAAAGTGCCGTCTAATAAACTCAAAATATGTTCGGTTTTATTATTATATTGGGCGACTTCGTAAGCACGATTTTGCGCTAGGTTATCTGCTTCATTAATAATGATGCAAATTTGCTCTAAATAACTAGGCGGAACAAAATTTGTAATGGCATCATGATCTAAAATAAAAATTACATAGCCTAAAGGTACTAAAATCTCTTGGGCTACAGCCTGAGTCCATGCGGTTTTACCCGTACCCGGTTCGCCATGTACAACAACTGCTAACTGATTTTGATTGAGAATTGATTGCTGAACTGCGTCTGTAAAACTTTGAATATCTGCGGGAAAAGTGCGAATCGGAAATTGGCTGTGAACCCTACCAACACGACTTTGATAACCGCTTAACATAACAGCTAAATTGTAAGTTGCTTTGTTAATTAACGGTGCCATATTTCTAGACATCAAAGTATATTGTTTGCGTCCGCGATCGTAGGGATCTATTTGCAACCAAATATCATGTTTAGCCCAATAAGCATAAACAGTATTAATCACATCAATTCTTTCCCAACTGATAAATTTATCGACGGGAAAGTAAAAGTCTCGTTCTGAATAATATTGGGTAATAATATCGGGACGTTCTAATAAGGCTAAAACTCGCAATACGGTAATTTCTTGTAATCGATTGAGTACATAATCAATAGGAATGCTATTGCGGCTAACAAATTGGTTAATGGGTGTTTCTGTACTTAAAACTTCTTTATAGCGATTATCTGGCGTTAAAGGATCTGGTGTAATAAAACTCCAATATTTTTGCAATTCACCGCGCGTATAGTCAGAAGCAACATTTAAGATATTTGCCCACCAGCTATAATCTCTTCTACCTAAAGCATCGGCGTAATAACTCGCTAAATTAATAGTTTTTTGCGTTAACTCCTGGGTATCGTGAAAGAGAACTTGCCAAAAAAACCCCCAATCAAAGTCGCGTTGTAATGGACGCCAACCGCTACTCAGAAGGTTTTGACGGTTGTTATTTGCAGAATTACCTTCGTTATTTCTAAAATCATCAAAAACCATATCTTTTTCACTGTAGCGGTAGGTGAGCTATCTTTAGCTGACGTAAAAGTTTAGCACAGGGTTTTCTATTATATTCTAATTGCGATCGCTCGGCTAATGTGGCAGGAATTAGCACTGCTTAATACTGTCATTTAATTTTTTGTCCTTTTTTCTGGCGAAATTCAACCGACTAATACGCAATGATGAGTTACCTGCGTTAGACTACATATAAGTTAAGGCTGAGATTGAGATTAACAAAAATATAGTAGGACAGCTTCTTGCTTTAGTATCGCGTTGCATCTGACTGAGGGGCAGATTAAAAAAAGTGTTCAGATTTTTATGAGTAGTTATCGCATGTAATATACTGTATTACAATAAGATATAGATGTCAAATATGTAAATGAGTCTGTAGTGTAAGAAACATAAGGTATATAAAAATACAAGTAAATTAATAATTACGATTTATATACTTTTTTGTATATTCAAAGATTTGATGATATAAATCCAAAAACATTCTTTAATTTTGCATATAATTGAGGGGTAAATGTTATAGTTTGAAGCTTATTTTTTCGAGATTCTCATATCAAAGTATTCAGGAAACTTCTCAAGCGAGAAACAGTTTTGCGTGCGTAAATTATCGCGTTAATTCTCAATATAGATAGTTTTGTGAGTTATGAAAGACAATGAATCTCACTTGTATCCTCCGGAGCAAAAATGTACTTAAAACATTCATCAAAAAGCGATCGCAAGCAGCGTAACTCTCAACAGCCTTTAATTTTAGCAGTAGAAGATAATGATGATAATTTATTGTTGATGGGTTATGCGCTGGAATCGCTGGGTTGTAGATTCATTTGTCAATCAGATAGTATCAATACTGTAGTAGTAGCAAAAGAGTACCAACCAGACTTAATTATGTTGGATATTTTATTGCCAACTATCAACGGTATTGAGATGGTGCGCTATTTAAAACAAGAACCCTTAACCCGCCACATTCCAGTTATTGCAGTGACAGCATTAGCTAGCCAAGAGGATCGCACCAGAATTCTCCAAGCGGGTTTTGATGCTTATTTAAGCAAACCCTACATGATTGATGAATTAGAAATAGTTATTCACAAATTACTTAGTAAAACATGTCATTAATTCATAACTCCTTCTTTGCCTAACTTTGCGTTTAAATTTAAAACCTCAATCAGCTACCATTCAATCATAATCACCATTACTGGATACGTAGTGATAGGGGCTAGGGAAGAGAGATTTTCATATTTGGTTGTGAGATTTTTTCGTGAGGGGCTAATTAGTAAATTAACAAATGACAAATGACAAATGACAAATGACAAATGACTATTCTAAATTTTTCGGTAAGCGAACTGTAAATACACTACCTTCACCTAATACGGAACTGAGTTCAATAGTACCGCCATGTGCTTCAACAATTCGCTGAGATAAATGCAATCCTAAACCGCTACCGGAACGTTTATTTCTACCTTGACGAAATCGTTCAAAAATACTGGCTTGATCTTCTGGTGCAATACCATAGCCTGTATCTTTTACCTCAATGGTTAAATAATCAGAATTTTCTTTTTTATCTGGTTGTTCTGAAAGCTTAATTTCTACACTTCCTGTATCTGTAAATTTAATTGCATTACCTACTAAATTACTCAAAACTCGGCGTAATTCTAGGTTATCACCCATAACTACACCAGCCTTATCTCCCAAATTATCTAATTCTTGGGTATCTAATTTGAGGGTGATATCTTTCTCCATCGCCAAAGGAATGAGTTCGCTAATCACTTCTTGCGCTGTTTCTTTGAGATTGCAACTTTCCCAATTTAAAGTCTTTTTACCCGCTTCAAAGCGCGAAACTTCTAGCAGGGTATTTACCATTTGCATTAAATTTTGATTACTGCGAATCATCACGCCAATGGCTTGTTTCATTTCTGGCGAAATTTTACAGAAGGTATCTTCCATAAATAAATTCAGCATCCGATCTGCAGCTACTAAAGGTGTGCGCAAATCATGTGTGAGACGAGAAACAAAGTCTTCGCGTTGACGCGCCATCTTTTTTTGTGCATCCAAACTGTGCTTTAAACGCAATAGCGATCGCACTCTGGCTAGTAGTTCATCTGTATCAAATGGTTTGCGAATAAAGTCGTCAGCACCGACATCTAAACCTTCAACAACGCTAGATTCGTGAAACGCTGTAATTAACAATATAGGAATATAGTTTTTATTACCTAACAGTTCTCGAATTCGCCGTGTGACTTCATAACCATCAATTCCAGGCATCATCACATCTAATAAAATTAAATCTGGTGGCGATTCGGCAACTTTTTCTAGAGCTGTCATCCCATCGGATACTAAATCAATCTCATAGCCTTCGCTTTCTAAAATTGTTTGCACCAAAATAAGATTATCTATAGTATCGTCTACAGCCAGAATTCTATCTATTTGAGAGTTTTCGCGAACAGACATGATTGATAACTTATATATTTTTACAATTAATTACAATTAAGCTTATAAATTGAATTTAGCAGAACTTATTGAAATTTTGCCGGATTTTTCCGGTGAGGAATGTTGGTGTTGGTTAGGTTGTGGCTGGGAGTGATGTTGATGCTGGCTCGGTTGATGAGAGACAGGATGGGGATTTTCGGCAGTACAAAAAATATAATCGCTATCTAACTTTAATGCTGCATCATCAAATGCTGCATTTGACAATGTTACCTGCCGTGGTAATTCAATTCTAAACAATGAACCTACCCTTAGTTGACTCTTAAGAATAATTTTACCACCCATCATTCTGACTAATGAATCAACAATTGCTAATCCTAAACCGGTACCGGGATATTTGCGCGTAATACTTTGATCTACTTGACGAAAAGCTTCAAAAATGAGTTTGAAATCGCGAGATGCGATACCAATACCTGTATCCCGCACGCTAATTGCTACTTTATTATGAGGAATTTCACTCACTTCTACCCAAATATTACCAGATTCTGTAAATTTAATGGCGTTGGAAAGTAAGTTAACTAAAATTTGTTGCAAGCGATTTGCATCATTAAAAATTAATGGATCGGCTAAATTAATATCAACTAATAAAGACAGTCTTTTAGCTTCTGCTAAAGAACGGATATCGGCTACTGTGTTTTCAATTATTTTTGGTAAATCGCATAATTCTGGTTTTAATTCAAACCTTCCTGCTTCTAATTTAGAAAAATCTAAGACTTCATTTAATAACATCAACAAATGCTTCCCATTATTGAGGATACGTTCAACCATATCCTTTTGCTGATGGGTAAGTTGCCCAAATTTAGGACGCAGCAAGATTTGCGAAAAGCCAATTATGGCATTCATTGGCGTGCGCAATTCATGGGATATAGTGGCTAAAAATTGCGATTTTAGCCGCGATGCTTCTAATAATCTTAAATTTTGCAGATGAATTTGTTGCCGTTGTCTTTCGAGTTCTTCATGTTTACGAGTTAGTTGTTCGTGACTTTCTTTAAGTTGCTGATGAGCCAAAGCTGTCTGCATTTCCGCACGGTGAACTCGAATTGCATTGCGCAAAACTTGCGCTACTCGTTCGGAAGATAATCTAGCTTTAGATATATAATCTGTAGCACCTGCTTTCATCAACTCAACAGCGATTGGTTCATCTCCCAATCCAGTTAGCACTATTATGGGAACTTTAATTTCTAATGAGCGTAACTGTTGAATCAAAGTTAAGCCATCTGCATCTGGTAGACGATAGTCTAGAAATACGCAGTCATAAGTAGTATTTCTTAAGGTATGGATCGCATCATTGCAGACGCTTACTTCTGATAATTCTATGGGTACACCTGCTTGAATCAGGGCACGACGAACTATCATGCGATCTACTTCATCATCGTCTACAACTAATATTTTCAGCGTCTCTTCCATCGGCTTTTATTTTCGCTGTCAGATACAGGTTGATGTTTAGCATTACCGATTTCAAATTGTTAAACTAAATCATTTTAAATTTGATATTGGGTAATGCTTAATATTTATTATTCATCAGTATTGCTGTTAATTCCCAACCTCTAATTTAAAAATCTGGTTACCACTACTTGGGTATGGGTTAACTCTGCCAATTTGAGATTTTTAATATCAAATTAAAAATCATTGTATTTGAGTTACCGCTATGTGATGACGGCACAAATACGCGCTTATTTCTGATAAATTCTGCTTAAGTTGGCAAAACTGCCGATAAAACTTTAAGAGAATTTTGCATATTAACCAATACCTGTTGAGAATTACCCTGTTCTCTCCAAGTTTCTCAATGATGACAGGCTTCAGGATTTAGCCAGCAACATTTAATTTATCTCTAGTCATTTTCAGGGCAGGATTTGTTTTTTATATGCCTGGGGACATAACTTAGGGGAAAGATTAAATTTTGTCCCTCTTCGGCAGGTTTAAATTTATTTGATATCTCTGACATTAGCTGTTTTATCCTCTGCTTGTAGTTTGGGAATTACTTGCTGAAAAATTTACTTAATGCTATTTTCTACTTAGTTGGGTTAACTTAGTTGTATATAAGTATTAAATACCCCTTGATAGTAGATACATCTGGTTGAGAAATAGAAATTATCCAAAACCTCTATCGAGAATTAACTAATTTACGCTCTTTGATCATCAGCAATTAATCAACAGTTACTTATTAAACCTCCATAGCAAACTCAGCCGATGCATAGTAACTTCAATTACTTGCATCAAGCTTCAACACAATTCTAAATAAACAGCTTAGAAGCTGTCGTCAGTCATTGGTGTGAGTTGCATAATAACTATTATGTACCATAAGCCTGAGCAATTTTACTCATCAGGTTGCTTGAATCAGGGGTGAGGGGCTAGGGGCTAGCTGAAATAAGATATATATTGCTAAGTATTTTATTTTACTTCTGGCAGTTGCCACAATATTTTTGGCGATCGCGGATTGTGCAAGTTTGTCAGAAGGTAACAATTTTGTGATGTTTCTCTACAAAAATCATAGAAGTATCATCTGCTGTGGCGAAGATAAAATTCGCAGAAAATATAGGTTTTAATTTTATTTATTGTAAATTTTTGAGCGTAAAAATATTGGATTATGACACATTACTAAAATTGCCTAATTTCTAGTTACAGCTAGGAACAATAAAGAATTTTGTAGACTTACCTCTAGCCTAGATACCTAAACAGCAGTTACTTTACCAAAAAAAAATTTCCTCCCTACGACGCTAATTATGCTAGATAATCCTAATCAGTAAATATGTAAACCACTGATGTTATATGTGCTTCAAGCTTGATGAGTCCTGACTGGGTAAATAAAGCCAACAGACTGCAAAAACCATGATTATGTCTCAATATTTCAATTTTTCTCGTAAAATATCTATACATCTTTGGCTAGATATTTACATCTATCGCCAACTGAAAATCATAAATTTATTATTTCTATCGGTGGATGCACGGTAGTCTAAATATCATCTATCTTTGGTTTGGTAAAAAGAAATAAAGACTTTAGATAAGTTAAGTATTTCCCAAACTGGAGCTAAAAAACGTGAGCGTTGCAATGAGTGAAATTAGTATTATTTTAATTGAAGATCACGATCTCACCCGTATGGGGCTAAGAGCCGCACTCCAATCGCAGACGGGCGTGAAAGTTATCGGTGAAGCAGCAAATGCTACCCAAGGATTGAAGCTGTTAGAAACTGCTAAACCAGATGTAGCGGTGGTAGATATTGGCTTACCGGATATGGATGGGATTGAACTCACCCGCAAATTTAAGCGTCAGCAAGCGGAAACAGGCCAAGCCACCAAAATCCTGATCCTGACAATGGATCATACAGAAGATGCTGTACTGGCGGCTTTTGCGGCTGGGGCTGATTCTTATTATATGAAAGAAACCAGCATCACCAGATTAACAGAAGCGATCCAAGCAACTTATACTGGTAACTCTTGGATCGATCCGGCGATCGCTAACGTAGTTTTACGGAAAATGCGCCAAGGTATACCTGGTGAAGCCAATAATAGCGATAAACCCAAGACTGTGAAAATAGAAGCTTTGGCTTCAGAGTACGAGCAAGTTTTAGAAACCTACCCCTTAACCCAGCGCGAACTGGAAATTTTGGAATTGATTGTTGCTGGTTGCAGCAATGGTCAAATTGCCGAAAAACTCTACATCACAGTTGGTACAGTCAAAACCCACGTGCGTAACATCCTCAATAAACTCTGCGCTGATGACCGTACCCAAGCCGCGGTTCGCGCCTTGCGTTCTGGTTTGGTGGGATGAGGAAGTTTGGGAGACAAGGGAAGGGGGACAAGGAGGACAAGGGGGACAAGGGGGACAAGGGAGACAAAATCAATTCAAAATTCAGAAATATTTTTGACTTTTGACTTTTGACTTTTGACTTTTTATGCCCCATGCCCAACTACAATTTTGATTGTAAACATTCGGCAATCCGTTGCGCTGCACCTGGTTGACCCATGCGCCGCAATCCGTTGTCGGCGATTAATTGCAAGGTATCAGGATTTTTGAAGAGAGATTGCACGATTTTGGCAACTTGTCCTGGTTGGTCTACTAAAATTAAGGATGGCCCCAAAAGACGACTTTGCGCTTCAGCAAAACCGGGGTTGTATTGAGGCCCATCACCAGGAATAGCGATCGCAGGTTTTCCTAAACCAACAAATTGTTCTGTTGCGGTTCCAGCCATTGCGATCGCCAAATCTGCCAAATGCAAGCAGTCGTTATAAGCATTTTGCGTCAAAACTAAATATGCATTTTTTTGCTTAAATGTCAAGCGATTAGAGTCAGCAAGTTGCACCGGAGATTCTGTATGGGGTCGCCAACCTTGGGTGGTGAGGGTTTGGGTTAAAGTAGTAAAATCTAAACCAGGGGCGATCGCGCCTAAGAATACCACTGTACTATTGGTGTGAAATACAGAATTGCGATCGCGGAAACTGGCGATTAATGCAGACACCGCAACCATAATTGTTTCCCAGTTATTATAAGCTTCTGGCGCACGGGAACCAGGCAGCAAAGTCACAACCAAAGGACGATTGATTTCTTGCTGTTGTAAATCCGCAGTGTAAAACCGTCCTGTAGGAAAGGAAGGTTCTAAACCATCCATCATCGGATTACCAAAATCAAAAGCTGGAACTTGGAACTTTTGTAATGTTTCCGTAGTCAAGGAATCTCTAGGAAATACAGCGCGACATCGGGGACGACTCATTAACCAGCGTTCCCAAGGATGATAAATCGAACCGGAAAAGTTTTCCCACTTTGCGCCTTTATTTTTACGTGGTAATAACCCGCCTTCATCGCGGACATAATATTCTGATTTCGCTGTACCTACAAAAGCATAATTAGCACTGCTAAAAGTAGCAAATAATAGCGGTACAATATCCCCTACTGCTAAAATTCCCGTGCGATTACCTAGTTTTTTTTGTTGATTTACCCAACGGCGCACAGCTTTAATTTGACTCAAGGTAAGTTGTAATAAACCACCACGTACATCTTTGACTAATTGGCGACTATCCATATAGACAAAACCGCCAGAAGGCATATTCCGCACAGAACCTATCAACGGCACATCTAATTTTTGGTAAGCATATCCTTCACCCACCAGAGGTAACACATAAATATCTGGTGGGTTTGATTGTTGTAAAAATGCTTGCAAAATTCTGACGGCAATTATATCTTCACCATGACCATTACTTAATACCAGTAATTGCAACCGCGCAGCCGATGATTGTGATGGGAATGCTACAGATAAAGAAGATAGATCGCTCATGAGAAACAAAAAATTATATTTAAATGTCTATGTAGAAAAGAGGAATGAATGGGGATAAAAATAGCTTAAGCAGCTGGAAGTTACTATTATCCTCACTGACTCACCTGACTACGATTAATTACCAGTAAATTAGGCAACATAGGCTGAATATTATGCGAGTTTCTTCTGCTGCAATTTTTACTTTAGCGACATTGGCTACTAATAGCGCCACTCAGCAAGCAATGGCTGCACCTACTACAAACGCCATTCCCACTGACAAACCAAGTAATTTGGTAGTTCCGGTAGTTGAAGAAACGCCAGCCCGCAAAGAAGCAGTTTCAGCACCGGAAACCGTAATTTCTCAACAATTTTCGCAAAATCCTGTATTGTTGCCCAGTGGTGTTGGTCATAATTCCTCAGGGATAGGGGACAAAGGGAAGGGGGACAAGGGAGAGAAAAAGAATTTACAGGTTGTGTTACCTGTTTCTCAGGTAAAGGAGATACAGGGGAATTCTAAAGTTACAGTCGGGAAAATACAAGCTCAACAAGTTACCCCAACGCCTAAACCTGTAGTTTCTCCGGTTACTAATCCGGTTACTAATATTGACAATAATTTAGTAGTTACAGCCACAGATGTGCAGATATTGGGCGCAAGTGCGGAATTACAGCAAATAGTTCGCAAAGTCATTAAAACCCAAAAAGGGGGAGATACCAGTCAAGGTCAGTTACAAAAAGATGTAGCGGCAATTTTAGATACAGGTTTATTTACTAGTGCGACTGTAAATAGCCGAATTACGCCTGCCGGGATGAATGTATCGTATCAAGTACAACCAGTAGTAGTGCGATCGCTCCAACTTTCCGGGGCGAAGGTGCTAACCTATCAAGTAGCGCAAAGTTACTTTCAGCCGCAAATCGGGACTGTAATTAGTCCGGCGACACTCCAGCAAGCGGTAGAAAAAATTAATAAATGGTATGCCGATAACGGTTATAATCTCGCTAGGGTGCTATCAATTAAACCCAACCGGGAAGGCATTCTCAATATAAATGTTGCCGAAGGTTTGGTAGGCGATATCAAATTCCGGTTTATGAACGACGATGGTAAAACCGTTGATAGCAAAGGTAACCCTGTCACCGGACGTACTAAACCAGATTTTATCCGCCAACAGCTAAAACTCAAACCCGGTCAAATCTTCCAAGAAAATGCTGTTCGCCAAGATGTGCAACAGCTATATCGCACAGGCTTATTTGAAACGGTGAATGTAGCTTTAGAAGGGGATGCAAATAAGGTAGATTTAGTCTACGAACTCAAAGAAACTGGGGCGCGTGCGGTAAATGTAGGCGGTAGTTACAACGCTGACCAAGGTGTATTAGGCACAGTCACATATCAAGACCAGAATGTCGGCGGCGTTAACAATACCTTAGGTTTAAATTTAGGCGTCGGCTTGCGCGATTTTCAATTTGACACCAGATATAACAGCCCCTATCGCCAAACCAACCCCGATCGTTTAGGATATACCATCAACGCCTTTCGCCGTCGGGAAATATCGCAAACCTTTGACGATGAAATTCCCTTAGCTAATGGTGAACAAGCCAGAGAAGGGAGAATTGGCGGTAGTATTAGCTTTCAAAGACCAATAGATGATTGGGATACATCCTTAGGATTTAACTATAATCGCATCAGTATTCGCGATCGCCAAGGCAATGTCGCCGCCAAAGACGCCCAAGGAAATACCCTCACCGCTAGCGGTACAGGTATTGACGACTTAACCACAGTATCATTCACCGCTACCCAAGACCGCCGGAATAATTCCCTCAATCCTACCCAAGGTTCCCTGCTGAAATTAAGTACAGAACAATCAGTTCCCGTTGGTCAAGGTAATATTTCCATGAATCGCGTGCAAGCGAATTATAGCCAATATTTACCAGTAAATTTATTTGGCAGCCAAAAACCGCAAGTATTTGCCGTTAACGTCCAAGCTGGGACAGTTTTGGGAAATTTACCCCCTTACGAAGCCTTTAATTTAGGCGGTGCTAACTCAGTACGCGGTTACAATACTGGCGCAGTAGGTAACGGACGCAGTTACGTCTTAGCCTCAGCCGAATATCGCTTTCCCATCCTCTCTGCTGTAGGAGGAGTGTTATTTGCTGACTATGCTTCAGACTTAGGTTCTGGTAACACAGTTTTAGGAGATCCCGCCGGGGCAAGAAGTAAACCCGGTAACGGCTTTGGTTACGGCGCAGGAGTCCGCTTAGATTCACCCCTGGGAGTACTCCGCGCCGACTACGGAGTCAATGACCAAGGAGAAAGCCGAGTTCATTTTGGTATTGGTCAAAGGTTTTAAAATTGGGCATGGGGCATTGAAACAATTTTAGATTTTAGATTTGCGATTTTGGATTCTAATCTAAAATCTAAAATCCAAAATTCTTTGTCCTCCTTGTCCCCCTGCTCCTTGTCCCCCTGCCCCTAACATAATAAGTTCTTATCTCCCTTACCA
The DNA here is from genome assembly GCF_963889195.1 of Calothrix sp. FACHB-168. NCBI lineage: Bacteria > Bacillati > Cyanobacteriota > Cyanophyceae > Nostocales > Calotrichaceae > Calothrix > Calothrix sp. FACHB-168. The sequence continues at coordinate 89,493 of NZ_CAWPNJ010000031.1, read as the reverse complement.
TACCTTTAAGGTCGCTCAGGCAAATGGCAATGTATTATGAAAAAGACAAAACTCTTGCCATAATAGGGAGGTTTTCCCACTGAGGGGGGAAGCGATTTCTTTATAATTGCTTTAAAACTCAGGACTCAGTACTTATCTGCTCACTTCGGACTAAGGACTCAAAACGCAAAAATCTTTATGTTAGCAGGTACAACTTTACAGGGTGGCAAATATACCCTAAATCAAGAAATCGGGCGCGGTGGCTTTGGAATCACGTTCAAAGCTATGCATCATTACTTAGGTCAGGAAGTAGTGATTAAAACTATTAATGAAAGGCTGCGACAACATCCTGATTTTGCCAAGTTCGAGCGCCAATTCCAAGATGAGGCGAGAAGATTAGCTACTTGTGTCCACCCGAATATTGTGCGGGTGAGCGACTTTTTTGTCGAATCTGGGCTGCCTTACATGGTAATGGAGTACATTCCTGGGGATACCTTGGGGGATGCATTTGTCTTACCAGGGATACCTTTACCGGAAGCTACCGCCATCCATTACATCAGACAAATTGGCGCAGCTTTACAGGTTGTTCATAATAACGGTTTACTGCATCGAGATGTGAAACCGGATAATATTATTTTGCGCCAAGGCACTCAGGAAGTAGTGCTGATTGATTTTGGCATTGCGCGTGAATTTAATGGCGGTGTGAGACAAACTCACACGGGGATGGTTTCGGAAGGTTATTCCCCCATTGAGCAGTATTTAACCCAAGCACCGCGTACACCCGCTACAGATGTGTATGGCTTGGCAGCTACATTATACGCATTGTTAACCGCCCAAGTACCCCTGCCGGCATTATTGCGCGATCGCGAACAAATGCCAACTCCCCGCGAACTCCAACCCCACCTTAGTGCTGCTGTTAACCAAGCAGTGATGCGGGGTATGGCGGTAGAATCGCGTTTTCGTCCCGCCACAGTCACCGAATGGCTGAAACTGCTACCCGGTGAAAGCACAAATACAGTACCTCAATCTGTACCCACCCATACAGTCGCCACTATAAATTTATCGCTACAAGAACAGGACGAATTTTTTACCAGAACTACCAAAAAATATATCGATCCATCATTTGCGATCAATAATGCTAAATTGCTGGCGCAAAAACTAGCAAAATCTAAAGTATTTATTGGTACAACTGTTGCCGTTGTTGCAGCTACCGCAGGTTTTGGTATTACTAGTATGCTGCCAAAATCTCAGCCCCAGTCACCAGAAAAGCAGCTATTTGCCGAACCAACTATCGAAGCTAGCCCCAGCCCGCAAACACCAGTAGTTAACTCTACACCAACTGAGACAACGAAAGAAGTACAAAACACTTCTGCTAGCGAAACTACACCCGTTTCTACTTCCTCACGTCGCAGGCGCAATCGTCGTGTTTATCAAGAAGAATCTTCTAGCTCTTCTAGCCGTAACCGACGTTCTCAAGAACAAGAACAATCAACGCCCCGTCAAACCCCAGAAAAATCTTCACCTGCGCCGGAAGTTTCGCCCTCTCCCTCGCTAGTAGAAACATTACGCACAATTCGCACAACTCGTTCTCGTAAGCCTACACCAGCAGCATCACCAGCAAATAACTCACCTGCTGTTCCTAACAATTCTGCGCCGCCAAAATCAGAAAAACAGTCTAACCCTGTAGTCGTTCCCCAAGCGCCAGTAGAATCTAAAAGTTCGGCTCCTGCGCCTGTAGTAGTACCTACCCAAGAGGTAAAACAAAATTCTAGTGAAAATCCTTCATCAAAAAGCGAGAAGCCAGCAGAACAACCTTCCGAAACCAATAATTAGCTAATTATCTCCGATTAAAATTTCATATAAATAAGATATTTTTATACATTGCCCTTCCCGCAATGAAGTATCAATTTGGGGATTAATAGCATTTGTCTCAATCCCAGCTACAGATAATTCTTCCCCTACCCCCTACCCCTTTTCCTGTGCGGTGAATTCAGGGATTTCCAGAAAATAAATTATCCAATTTTTGAGAAAAGATATTTTATTTTCCCCCTGCCCCCTGCCCCTTTTCCTCTTCAGTGAATTAACTACCGGGGAAAAGATTCGGCGTATCGAGAATCTTGAAATGAATTAACGCCAAAATTACCAAAGTATAAGCAGTAGAAGAAGCTAACCCTGTCAGCAACTCTTTTTTTAAATTGCGTTCTTGCGCCTGATTTTGCAGTACATCCATCACCCCAGCTTGCATCAGGAGAATTCCTAGTACATTAGAAAGCCAATAGCCTGCGATCGCACATGGTACCAGTAAGTCTTTGGAAAATAAACTACAGAGATAACCAAAGCCATAAGCCAGTGGGAGATTGAAAAATAAATCGTTCCACCAAGACATCGGCGAAAGTAAATATCCGATTACCAGAAAAAAACCACCTCTGATGGTTTTTAAAATCGTTGTCAGCCTGATTCCGCTTGGGTTTACCGTTGCAAAAGAGTCATTGGCCGTATTGGTAGTAGCGTTTAATTCGCTACTTGCCTGTTGTGTATTTTCCATGTTAAATACATAATGCCGATTGTTTTATCGTAGTTTAGTACAAACAGGATAAAAAATCTATAAGTAAATACACAACCATTATAGAGAAAATGTAAGTTTTGTTACAAATACTTAAAGTAAGCGATCCAGAAGCCGAGAGTTACACAAAATTTTGATACCAATGTCATGGATTGGTATGAGATTTTATGTTGTATTATCGAAACTGGCAATTGTTATTGTTTTTGATTAGCCCATTTATTGCCATCGGAATTCACTTCTTACCCATCATTCCTGCTTGGATAAATACTCAATTCTGATTTTCGATAGCAATTTGGCTAATAACTTTACTTGTCGGCTTATTGTTATTTAAAAAACCGCAACCACTACCAATAGTTAAAATAGGTATTTTAGTTCAAATACATAGAACTTAAAAAACTCTGCGTACCTTTGCGTTAACCTTAGCGTAACTTTGCGTTCAAAAAAAGTATATTTTTGTACAAATCCACAAATCAATGATTATTAGAAGCTATATTTAAACTATAAAATTTATACCATTGTGCATATCATGAAGCCTGTAAAACCAATCCTCACAATATTAGTTTTACTTACTCTCCTCTCCTGCATTCAAGTACCTACTGCTTCAGCAGATGTTTTATCACCTGGGGAATCTAGAGTAAATTACTGTTTTCAAATAGCAAATCTTAATAAATATTCTAATTATTTTATAGTTGCTAACATCAAGTCAGCAAACCCCAGTATCCCAACATATAACAGAATCATCGAATCAGGTAAATGTTTAGGATTAAATGGCTATCGGGAATACAGCGATGTCTATGCTCTAAAAAAATCTCTAGTCAAATCCCAAGAAATTCTCAAAAATAAAGAAGGTATATCCCTAAAAAACTTTAATAGCAAAAAATCTGTATTAATTCCTGCTAAAGCTAGTATTAACCCAGTGGGATTACTCCCAGATAGATATGGAGTGAAAGAAGTTGCAGATGTCTTAGAAATTGTGGCAATTAAACCTAAATCTCTGGAATTAAAATATAAAGAAGTTATCTATACTTACCAACAAGGAAGTCCTGAAAAGAAGGCTTATCAAACACAAGATAACAGACCATTACCATCATCGCGCAGAAATTTTAATTTCTTGAATTTAATTATCCCTGGATTCTCACTCGTTGGGATAGTGCTAGTTTATAAAAAATCAAATTTTTTCAAAAAACGCAATAAATTATCATAATAATGTTCATAATAGCGGCTATTGCTTTAGTTTTGCTGAGTGCAATATTATCTGTAGCTTTTCCTCTAGCTACTTACACCTTGACTTTAGCAACATTTGGGCTTACCCATGTTTTAACAGAATTGCACTATGTCGAAAATCGCTTTAGTCAACGGCTAATAACCCGCCTACGAATTTCTATTAGCCAGCTATTATTAATAATTATTTCTTTACGCAGTTTACAAGTATTTGGTTTAATTCCTACTTGGGTAAGCATACCTTTAGAACTCAGTTGTGTAGTTGGCTTAGTAATTCTCGTTATCCCGATTTTAGTCAAAAAAGATTGGCGACTGGGAATTGTGGGAACTGTATTAGCTGCTGGAATTGCATTAGGAATATTTTTTTCGCCAACTCTCACACTGTTATTATTCGCTGTACTTCATAACCTTACCCCTGTAGGATTTATCGCTGAAAAATTGCGAGGTTCAAACCGCGATCGCGCTTTGCTAGCTTGTGTTATAGTATTTATACTCATTCCCTTACTAATTCTTTCAGGAATACCCTACAAATTATTATCATCTTTAAATTTAGTAGAATGGGAATTCTCCTTACTCCCTGTTGGCGGAATTGAAGCGCATTTAGGAGTATTTGTCCCCAAACAATTACACAATCAAATCATCGCTATTCATGCTTTTTCCGCAGCAGTATTTTTACAATCTATGCATTATGCAGTAGTGATTGGTGTATTACCAACGTCGGAAGATAGTAAGCAATCTAGAACCAACAACAGTATATTTATAGGATACCCACGAAAGTATTTTACATGGTTTATTATTTTATTTAGCACATTATTATTTATCGGGTTTACGATAGCATTTAATAATGCCCGTGCTGTATATGGAATTGTCGCCGCAATTCATGCTTGGGTAGAAATCCCGATTTTATTGCTAGCTTTAGCCATACCAGACACATCAGAATCAGTGAATTAAATCATTAATCTTATACCAATTCAATAGACTTCTTACATAAATATTTTGGCGTTGTTGATTAATTATTTGAAAAGCTCACGCATAGACGCAAAGGTGAGGCAGTGCGTTGGGCGGGTTTCCCGACTTGAAGCAACTGCCGTTGCAAAGAAGAACGCGAAAATTATTACTTTTGCAAGAGGGCTAATATGAAGATGCATATAATTTAGCCTGCATAGGCAGGCTTTGTTTGTTTAGCCCCAGGCTTCTAGCCTGCGGGCGTTAATGTGCAGCTTCACAGAGAATTGGTATTAACTATAAAAAAGCTGATTAATTACCAAACCAGCTAAAAATGAAGTAGTATTTGCCAAAATAGATAATAATAAACCTTTTCGCCAATTCAATTTCAAAAATTTTGTATATAAAATACCTTCGATAATCATAACGAAACTCTCAATCACTGCTACCCGAAGCGGAAATTTAATATAGGAAGTCAATATTTGATTGCTTTCCCAAGCTAGGGGATGGGTAAAGAGAGTAGCAGCAAAGGCGATAAATAATGAATTACAGATATACCTATGAGAAGACAGTTGTTTAGTAATTACTAATATAATTAACACTACTGGTATTTCAATTAGCCAGGAAATAAGTAACGCTAACAACTGTGTCATATATTTAAGTTAGATTTCGCTTAGGGACATCCAATTTTTTCAATACCCAATCAATTTGTAGTGCGAGCGTCTCGCTCGCTTTAGAACAACAACGAGCAAGACTTCGGCGTGAGCGCTCAGTCGAACGCTGCTCGCACTACGGAATATGGGTAATTTATTTTTTGTAAGTCCCTTAGTTAATACCAATTGGCTGTCATTTATCATTTGTCATTTGTCATTGGTAAAGATTTTGTAACATACAGCATATTTGCAGGTAAATGAGGTACGCGCTTTGGGGCATGGCAGTGCCAATGCCCCTACAATCAATGATTATCTGGACTTCTCCAACTGGCAATCTGCTGTATTTTCTGTAAATTTCCTAATGCTTCTGAAATTTCGGTAGTATATTTGATATCATCCTAATTATTGATGTGTTAGCTTGATGTTTGGCAAACCGAAGCGGGGGCAAAAACCTGGGGGGTTCTGCCAAAAACGCCAGAACCTTGACAAATTAATAAGTTCAGCCTTTGGAGATTTGGCACAGTTGCAAATTGATTGCAATAAGGTTGTCTGAAAATAACCATTTTTTTCGATCTGCCAAAACCTCTCACAAGATGGTTGCTGTGTATGGGTTTCAGCACTAAGCAGTTTCAAATATCTATTACCCCGCAAGGGGATTGAAACAAGCCTTGCAGGTGTAGAGTTGCGGCAATTGCCGTGTTTCAAATATCTATTACCCCGCAAGGGGATTGAAACATTTCACCCAGCAATGCAGTTGTGATGGAAGCACACCGTTTCAAATATCTATTACCCCGCAAGGGGATTGAAACGTAATTGATTGTATCTAAAACGGTTTGTCCCAACTCTTGTTTCAAATATCTATTACCCCGCAAGGGGATTGAAACAATTTTGAGTCGCTGCTCTCTGCTTTTACGCTCATAGTTTCAAATATCTATTACCCCGCAAGGGGATTGAAACTCCCATTATCCTTACGAAATTCACACGTACTAGAGTTTCAAATATCTATTACCCCGCAAGGGGATTGAAACTCAAATAAATTTAGACTAGTGATTCTAAAACCTTGCTGGTTTCAAATATCTATTACCCCGCAAGGGGATTAAAACAATTCTGACTGGTTTTCACTACCATCATTATTATCTGTTTCAAATATCTATTACCCCGCAAGGGGATTGAAACTTACAGGGTTATCTAGATATTGAGATGATTGTGCAGTTTCAAATATCTATTACCCCGCAAGGGGATTGAAACAAGTTATTGCTTGGGGCTTGTCCTGCAACGATTACGTTTCAAATATCTATTACCCCGCAAGGGGATTGAAACGTTTCTGTTGCTCGATCATTTGGCGTTGGTGTTGCGGTTTCAAATACCTATTACCCCGCAAGGGGATTGAAACTTGACTTTATGGATAAAATTTCACTTATATATTTACGTTTCAAATACCTATTACCCCGCAAGGGGATTGAAACGCAACTTCGGCAGGTGTCATGCCTGATTTTTTCCACATCGGTTTCAAATATCTATTACCCCGCAAGGGGATGAAAATCAGCCGCTTACGACGTATATTTTTTACTTTCTTAAATGCTAAACAACGAACTTAACTTTAAATCTCTTCCCTTCTGTTATTTGCTTTTATGCAAAAAATATCCTGAAAAAAGGAAGCACCTGATAACTGTGGAGTTCTGGAAGGAATTAAATCGTTAAATTAAGCAGATTCAAACACGCCAGGTGGAATTGGTACGAGTTGAGGAGACGACAAGCAAGTTCCTTGACGATACCATATTCCTTCAGTCTCGAAGATCTCAAATTGAGTGGTCAAAATTGCCCATGCTTGTTCATTGAGACCGGCTGAATAAGTCCAAGTAAATTGTTGATGACTTTGTAATCGCTTTTCCAACTCGTGTAAATCTTCTGGTAGCCAGAATTTAGACATTGACCGTTGAGTCGCAATCTCAGCAGGAGTTTGCAACATTTCAATCATTGGCTGATTGACAATGATTTGCTGGCGGGTGTCTTGTCTGACAATGCTGACAGGAAGTTCATTATCTGCAGCAGCTACCATCCGATATAACAACTCATCAGGAAGATGCAGTTGGTTACAAAATACTTTACCTCCATTGTTTAATATACGTTCGGCGGTTTCGGAAGGTGCCGGTGGTAGTTGACTAGCCATCCATCCGAAAAACTCGATTGGTTGTTTACAGCCACGCCATTTGATCCGTATCTTACCGTTAATTTTTAACGCGGTTTCACTCAGGGCATCACCGTAGTTTTGCGCCAGTTGTGTAGCATCGCGTTTAGTTGGGGCTAGAATAGAAATTCCTTCATAGGAGATTTTATAATTCCAGCCAGGTAGGTTAAGGATTTTCAGAATACTGACACTCATCTGTTTTGACACCTTCAGAAACTCTATATACTTTTACACCCCTAGCATCTGGATACACGGACGGTTTATACGTTCCTTGCCAAATCTTTATCCTTTCTTGTTCTGGGATACCTAAAACCGAAGTGATGATTGCAAAGTCTCCTGGTGTAGGTAGTACTTCTCCGTCAGCTAATGCTTGCAAGTTCTTAATACCGCAGCTTTTAAGTTTGATTGCATTGAGTCTGACTAAATCAGCAATTGTTTCTGGTACTGGTTTGGGTTGGTTTTTACCACCAGAACCTGTAGTTTTGTCTATCCAATCCTGAATCATCTCTTCTACTGCATCGCCTTGAGATATTCCCAAGCGCGCACAGATGCTTTTGAATTCTAAAGCTAGTTCTAGTGGAATATAACCACTGACTTGCTTATAATTTTCAGAACGCCTTCGGTCAGTCATATCTTCACATTTTTCATGATACTTTTCATTTTCTCTTAGTCATTCATAAAAGCAAGACATTTTTGTATGTCTTTTTTAAATGACAAGTAAAGAATTTACAAAGTATTTTTTTCCTGACGCAATACTAGGTCTGCTTTAATACAGAAAAATGTTGATTAATCTAGCGTGTTAAGAGCTAATAACTAGATAAATAGGCAGATTTATGGTTGTGTAATCCAAGTATGACAATAAATACTAGAGTTATATTTAACAGATTTTGTACTGTAGTATGTTTTTGTGATTTCTTGAATAGTGCTACACACATTAAACTGAAATATGTGGATAATAACCCTCAAGTAGCGTCAGCAAAATTAAGAGTATTTTGGCAAAAGGCTGATTTTTGGTAATAGTGACTCGGCGGCAACTGATAGGGTACTTTGTTCAGAAAAAGCTACCCAGTGATTTTTTGATAAAGGTTCAGAGGCAATGATAATTTGGCTGGGGCTATCGACAGCATCACAATACCAATAAAGAGTAGGTGCTGCTGTTTGATAGCTATAACGAACAGCTGCAACAGTGTCACCATCGCTAACAATGATATTGGCGCTCAAACTGGTGTCGTATTTTTGCGCTAAATCTGTCAATTCTGTTAGTGTCATCTGTAAGGCTGACACTAGACTACTTTCTGGATATGACTGCCATATTTCTACGAAGAGAGCAAAGATATGTTCAGAGTCAGTCATACCTTTAATTAAATTGTATGTGGTATCGGAAAGGCGATCGCGTATTGGTCGATAGAGTGTTTGTTTAAAGTTGGCGATTTCGCCATTATGTACAAACAACAGCTTACCGCTCCGGAATGGTTGACAGTTACTAATGTCGAGTGATTCGCCTATTCCCGCTAGTCGGGCATAGCCTAAAGTACAATGAGACTGTACATATTGGCTTAATTCTTCCAGATTGCGATCGTTCCATAAGGGGATAGTATTACGGTAGATAAATGACTTTCCCGCTTCATCGTACCAACCGATTCCAACACCATCTGCACATACTACTCCAGACTTTAATTCTAAAGGTTGATAACTTTGTTGATAAAGAGAATGTTCTGGTTTATACAACAATTCATGCAAGCGAATGTTTTTACCGAGATAGCCAATTAATCTACACATAGACAACAAATATACAATAGGATGAATGCCAGAGTAATCAAATTAGCTACCAGCTTTAAGCTAAATGATGTCTTTGACTACAGGCTTTGTTAACTATTATTAAGTTAACAATTAATTTATATATTGTGTCTGCTTTCAGTATGACTAAAGTCATGGATATATTTATGACTTTAGACAGAAAATCTTGGCGTTCTTGCTATTGCTAAATTTTGGCAATTTTGGAATGGTTTAAGTTATGACTGTTGACTGTTGACAGACTTCAAAGTTTGTTAGTCATTTGGCTACAGCTATAGGTATTAAAGATGAAAGCAAATCTATGCATCATACAGCATATTTCAGGTAAATGAGGTACGCGCTTCGGGGCATGGCAGTGCCAATGCCCCTACAATTAACGATTATCTGTACCTCAGCAACTTGCAATTCGCTGTATCTGCTTTTTTTCGCAAATCCTAGAAAATATTTATACCAATTTGAAAAAAGGATGGTAGGGGCATAGCATTGCCCATTGGTGTCAACTTAACGTTAAACCCGCTTGGTGACTAGGTTATGCCCTCACCCCCAGCCCCTCTCCCTCAGGGAGAGGGGAGCAAGAGATTTAATTCCCCTTCTCCCTCAGGGAGAAGGGGTTAGGGGATGAGGGCGAGGGTTTTTGTACAACAGGCGCAGTATATAGCTTTTAACTTAAATTGACACCTATGGGCATTGCCATGCCCTCTAGAATGTAATGATGTGCCGCAAACAGTATTTAAATTGGTATTGAATTAAACAACATGAAAATTATCGGCGCTGAGTGATGGTGTGGCAATAAATTGTACAAATTTTACTTGTGTAAATGCATTAGCACTACCATCTCGGTCAAAGTACAAACTACCTGTACTATTGTCGTAGATGAATCTTTGAGCGTTGGTGGTGGCAGCAGTACCGATGGTAAACTGATTGGGTAAGAGTTCGCCAGCAGATAATCCACCACCAAAACCAGCAGCAGAGACTTGAATTACAAAATTTTCTGCACCAAAAAATTCGATAGTATCAACACCTTGATTAAAATTCTTAAAAACAAAGGTATCATTGCCATTACTACCAATTAGATAATCATTACCAGCACCACCGATGAGGACATCATTACCATAACCCCCACGGATGGTATCATCACCATTACCGCCGTTGAGGGTGTTATCGCCATAGGAATCACCTAATACACCAATGATGTCATTACCATTACCACCGTTTAAGGTGTTATTGCCGTTAACAGTTTCCAGTCTGAGGATATCGTCACCGTTACCACCATTTAAGATGTTATTGCCATTAGAATAATTGATGACGAGGCGATCGCTACCATTACCACCGTTTAAAGTGTTATAACCTGCGGAAAAGTCGATTCCTAGCGTATCGTCGCCATCACCACCAGATAAAAGCTGATAGCTAGAGTCTTCACGACCGATTATATCGTTACCGGCACCGCCACTAATTGTATCTTTACCGCCAACGCCTCCATCGAGGATATCGTCGCCATTAGTACCGACAATCTTATCATCGTATTCTGTACCGGAAATTTTCAGGCTTTCGATATCTTGGAAACTAACTCTGTCAGCACCTACCTTGATTAAACCTTGATTGATAGTTGCATTGAAACTCATGATGATGGGATTTTTAGCATCATCATAATCAACTAACAGGGAATCATTACCTGCACCGCCATTAATGCGATCGCTCCCACCACCTTTAATATTAAAGGTATCATTGCTATTGCCACTTTGAATATTGTCATCGTAGTCTGTAGTAAAGATTTCTAGGCTTTCAATATTGCGGAAGTCGATCCTATTTGTACCGGCAGTAATTGTACCTTCTGTATTGGTGGCATTCCAATTCATGTTGATCCCACCGTTAGCATCATCGTAATAGATAAACAAATAATCGTTACCACCATCACCATTAATTGTTTGCGTCACTAAGGATGCTGCATTATTTGCATATAAATAAAACGAGTCATCACCATCTCCCCCAGAAAATTGATTATTCCCGGTTACGCCAGAGGTATAAAAGCTATCATTACCTGCATCACCAAACAGAGTATTTTTCCCACTAGATCCGGTGAGATAAAATTCGTCATTTCCCGCATTACCACTGACTGTGTTATTACCTGTGGAATTATTGAGAAATATTCCATCATCTCCAGCACCGCCTTTGAGGGTATTATTACCACTGGAGTTATAAGCATATAAAAAGTCGTTGCCTGAACCACCGTCTAAAAAATTACTTTGGGAAGAAGCGGAAATATCTAAGATATCATTACCGCGATCGCCATATAATCTATTTTTACCTTCGCTGTCAGATAAATAATCATCATCATCGCCGCCGTAGATTGTATCATTACCTGCACCGCCATATAAGGTATCTGCACCCGCCAAGCCTTTAAGAATGTCATTTCCATCCCCACCAGCGAGTTGATTGTTGGCAGTATTGCCGATAATTGTATTATTAAGTGCGTTTCCTGTCCCAGAAATTGCTGTTCCCGTCAGAGTTAGGTTTTCGACATATTTACCCAAAGTCCAGTCTACCGCAGATTTAACAGTATCTCTGCCACCAGCATTGCCACCATTACTATTTTCTTCAGTGACAATATCGCCAATGCTATCAACGATGTATGTATCATCACCAGAACCACCAAACATTGTATCGTTGCCTGTGCCGCCATTGATGATGTCATTCCCTGCATAACCGTAAATGCGATCGCCTCCGGAAGTTCCTTGGAGTAAATCGTTCGTAGCAGTACCTTTAATTGTTGCCATTCTTTGATCCCTGTAATGAATTATCCTGTGAGCAAATCTGCATTTTTTGCTCTTTGAAAATCCAACATCAGCGATAAGTTGAAAATTTCAACCGAGCGTTGATGTTGATTGCTAATTTGATGCACTCTATGACTTACTATCAAGCTATTAGTTGTGTGTGATTATTTACACAAGCACAGATAATTTCTAACTGGCTCGTGTTTTGGAGTTAATTCTCAATTGCAGTATTTATTTGACCATAGAATTACCGAAAAATCATCTAACTTTACCTAATCTTTAAAATAGAAAATTTTTTCGGATATTGTAGCCATATATCTTGGAAATAGCGGTGAATGTTGACTGTTGACTGTTGACTGTTGACTGTTGAATGTTGAATGTTGAATGTTGAATGTTGACTGTTGACTGTTAAGAGAGATTTTTTTATTGGGGACTGATTTAATTACGAACAGTTATTTGCGTGCTGAGGTAACAAAAAATTAGGGAGAAATTAATTCAAAATTTGCTTATTCAAAATTCAAAATGAAGTCCTGAAAATAAAATGAGTTCCATATTTTTACATTGCTTAATATAGTCAGCCTCAACGATCGCAAATGCCTATATACCTTATCTCCCCAATCGGTGAATTAGTTAATAATGTTTTAATTTGGCGATCACCTAACCTTTGAGCATCCATCTAGATTTAGTGAATTTTGCCCTAAGGATCTCTGTGGCTCCAGGAAAGGTGTAAATATGATAATATCCTGATGCTGTAAAGACTCTAGAAGTAAAATTTTCTATAAAGTGTGTTTACCGGGAGAAATTTCTGATATTTGACCATGAGAGATTTTCTCCGCTTCTTTGACCCCAAAATTTGCCAAAGTAGTCATGAACCAGCAACCAAGGACTGTGTTGATTGTTGATGATAGCCCAGAAGACCGCGAGCTGTATCTGCGATATTTACGGCGAGATGTAACATATGATTATAAGTTTGTCCATGCAGAATTGGCGCGCATAGGCTTGGAACTATGGGAGCAATATCAGCCAGATATTGTGTTGCTCGATTATTTCTTACCAGACTTAGATGGTAGAGATTTTCTCAGCCAACTGCAAACGCGCACAGGAAAATTATTCTTACCTGTAATTGTAGTTTCCGGGCAGGGAAATGAAGCGATCGCAGTGCAAGCAATTAAAGCTGGCGCACAAGACTACCTAGTCAAAGGAAGCATGACTGCGGATGGCTTGTGTTTGGCGGTAAATACAGCTATTGAAAATATTCAGCTACGCAACCAACTACAACAAGCCCTACAACAGCTACAAGATGAACTGGCAGAACGTAAACGCACTGAGAAAATATTACAAGAAAATCAAGAAAGATTGCAATTAGCGCTCGAAGCTGCGGGTATGGGTACTTGGGATTGGAATATTACCACAGGGGAAATTCAATGGTCTAGCAACTTAGAAGCTTTGTTTGGCTTAAATCCAGGGGAGTTTGATGGTTCATATACCATGTTTATTTCCCGCGTTCACCCAGACGATCGCGATCGCGTTGAAGCAGCGATCAATGCAGCGATCGCTACAGGTTCAGACTACAATCTAGAATTTCGCATAGTTTACCCGAATGGTAATATTCGTTGGGCACTCAGCCAAGGTAAAGTCTTTTACGACGAAGCAGGCGAGCCTGTACGTGTAGCGGGTGTAGATTTAGATATTACAGAACGTAAACGTTCAGTAGCCGAATTGCAACAAACAAATACATGGTTAAAATTGGCACAAAAAGCCACAAGTTCAGGATTGTGGGATTGGAATCTCACCACAGGTAAAATTAGGATTGGCGAAGAATTTTGTCAGCTGTTTGCTATTGACCCAGCAACTAAGGAAATTAGCTATGAAGATTGGTTGCTATTAATACAACCTGAAGACAGAATTAAAGTCAATGAATATATTTCCCGGCTGATCCGCGACCAACAACAAGATTATGATATTGAGTTTCGGCTGCTACATCATCAGGGCGATCGCTGGTTAGCATCAAGAGCTAAGGTATTCTACGATGAAACTGGCAAAGCCGTGCGCATGACAGGTAATATTCAAGACATTAACGCTCGTAAATTGGCGGAAGAAAGTCTGCGTGAAAGCGAACGCCGCTATGCAAATTTAGCCCAAGCAGTTCCAGTGGCGATTTTTCGCTTTGATGCCGATAATAACTGCGTATATGTCAACGATCGCTGGTCGGAAATTAGCGGCAGACCAAAAGAAGCCGCTTTTGGGTCGGGATGGATTGATACCTTACATCCCCAAGACCGCGATCGCATCGTCACCGCATGGGCGCAAGCATTAGCATCAGGAGGCATGTATCAACAAGAAGGCAGATGTCTGCGTCCCGATGGAAGTATTACCTGGTTTTACTGTCAGGTATTACCTGAGACTGACCCCAATGGCAGCATTACTGGCTATATTGGCACGCTGACGGATATTACTGACCGCAAGCAAGCTGAAGAGCAACTAAAACTACAAGCACAAGTGCTGGCGCAAACCCATGATAGTGTCATTTCCACCGATCTCGATGGTTATATTACCAGTTGGAATCAAGGCGCAGAGAGAGTTTTTGGCTATTCTGCCCAGGAAGCAATCGGTCAACATCTACGGCTAATGTATAGACAACCAGAAATGCTCGATTTTCTGGAAACCCAGGTAATCGCACCCTTGAAAATCAAAGGCGAGCATGAATTAGAAGTAACTGTACCCCGCAAATCTGGCGAACTCATTACCGTGCTGCTTTCCCTATCCTTGCTGCGCGATGAAAATCAGCATCCGGTGGGGATGATTGGCTTATCAATGGATATCACAGCTCGCAAACGTGCGGAAGCTGCTTTGCGAGAAAACGAACAACTCTTGCGACTGGCGTTGTCAGGGGCTAATGCTGGCTCTTGGGATTGGGAAATTCAAACTAATCAAATCAACTGGTCGCCAGAAAATTATGATTTATATGGGCTTGATCCCAACAAAGCTCAAGTTGAATATGCAGATTGGTATAATACTTTGCACCCAGAAGACAAAGAACGCACTCATGCTGAAGTCATGGGGGTGGTGGAGCAGAAACTTCCAGAGTATAAGAGTGAATTCCGCATCATTCATCCACAGAGGGGGGTTTGTTGGCTATTGGCTTTAGGGCGCGTTACCTTTGATCGTCATGGCGAACCCCTGCGCTTGAGTGGGATTAACTTGGATATTAGCGAGCGCAAACGAGCCGAAGAAGAACTGCGCCAGAGTGAAGAATTTAAACAACGGATGCTGGCGAGCAGTAGCGATTGTATCAAAGTTCTCGACTTAGATGGCAAACTCTTATATATGAATCCTGGCGGGATTTGTCTGTTAGAAATTGACGATCTCACGCCTTTACTCCACAGTGAATGGTGCTGTTTTTGGCCAGATGAAGCTAGAAACATTGCGGAAGATGCACTAGCAATGGCGAAAGTGGGCGAATTAGGCAGATTTCAAGGCTATTGTCCAACGGCGAAAGGAAAGCCGAAATGGTGGGATGTGGTACTGACGCCTATTCGCAATTCAGCCGGGCAAGTAGTACAAATATTATGTATTTCCCGTGATATTACGGATGATAAAAACGCTGAAGCCGCTCTTCGTCAAAGCGAAGTCCGTTATCGTTATCTTGCAGAAACTATTCCCCACCTTGTCTGGACTTGTGATGCTCAAGGTGAATGTGACTATGTAAACCAAAGATTATGTGAATATACTGGATTAACATTTGAGCAAGCTTTGGGGTTTGGCTGGTTGTCAGCAGTACATCCAGAGGATCTGGAATTATCGGAAAAAATGTGGGTAAATGCTGTGAAAAATAGCAGCTTTTATCAATATGAATACCGCTTTCGACGTTATGCAGATGGTAGCTATCGCTGGCATTTAATTTTAGCCTTACCATTGAAGAATGAACAAGGGCACGTGGTGAAATGGTTTGGGACTTGTACAGATATTCACGATCAAAAGGAATTAGAGATAGAACGCGATCGCATTTTACAATTAGAACAAGAGGCGCGGAATGAAGCCGAAAAAGCCAACCGGATTAAAGATGAGTTTTTAGCAGTTCTTTCCCATGAGTTGCGTTCCCCCCTCAACCCAATTTTAGGCTGGACAAAGTTGCTGCAAAGCGGCAAGCTGGATGACAGCAAAATCACTGAAGCCTTAGCGACAATTGAGCGGAACGCCAAGTTACAGACACAACTAATTGACGACTTGTTAGACATTGCGCGGATTTTGCGCGGTAAACTCAGCTTAAATGCCGAGCCTGTCAACTTAGCTTATGTGATAGAAGCGGCGATTGAGACAGTGCGCACCGCAGCTGTTGCAAAATCTATTTTGATTCATCCCGTCTTACCTAATATTGGGCAAGTATCCGGTGATGCAGCGCGGTTACAGCAAATAATTTGGAATTTGCTGTCTAACGCCATCAAGTTTACCCCCAGTGGTGGGCGAGTAGATATTTGGCTAGAAAAGGTAGGTAAACAAGCACAGATTACCGTCGCTGACACAGGTAAAGGGATTAATCCCGAATTCCTTCCCTACATTTTTGAATCTTTCCGCCAAGAAGACGTTTCCGTTACTCGCAAATATGGTGGATTAGGGTTAGGGTTAGCGATTGTCCGCCACTTAATTGAAGCACATGGCGGAACAGTCAGTGCCAATAGTCCGGGGGAAGGACAAGGTGCTACATTTACAGTGACATTGCCTTTGTTGTCTGTAGAATCAGAGAGCGATCGCCCAGAGGAATTACCCGCAGATATACTGGATCTCACAGGCATCAAGGTATTAACTATTGATGATGAAGCAGATAGCCGGGATTTCATCGAATTCTTATTAGCTGAGTATGGCGCAGAAGTGATGACAGTAGCATCTAGTGGAGAATTTTTAACAGCGATCGCATCATTTCAACCAGATATTATAGTGAGTGATATCGGTATGCCAGAGGTAGATGGCTATACCTTAATGCGACAGGTGCGGAAACTAGAAGCAGAACAAGGTGGTAAAATTCCGGCGATCGCATTGACTGCTTACGCTGGGGAAATTAATCAGCAACAAGCACTAGCAGCAGGATTTCAGCGCCATTTATCCAAACCCATCGATCCCGATTTATTAATTTTAGCGATCGCTCAACTGCTAGGTATGGAAAAATAATAAGTCAACAGTCAACAGTCAACAGTCAACAGTCAACAGTCAACAGTCATCGGTCAGCTGCCCCATGCCCCATGCCCTAAAATCAATTAAGATTGAGTTGTTGAAATGCTGCTGAAGACTCTTCTATAAGTAAATTTTGAGTATTAATTGACTCACCATTAACTTCTATTTTGTAGTTTCCCTGCTGCAAACCTTGTAAATAATATACTCCTGCGGCATTGGTGACCGAAAATCGTTTTTGACCGGAATTGACATCTATCGCCTCTACCCTGGCTCCCGGAATCGGTTTACCTTGAGAATCGGTGAGAATGCCTGAACGAGTGAAAGAGCGAACCATCGGCAACATTACAGGGGTATAACTGCCAGCAACTACATCCACCGCCAAAGAATCAACAGATGTTTGCCAGTTAGTCGGAAAGCCAGCCGGATCTAAATCTAGGCGATATTTGCCGGGAGACAAATGCACTAAAGCCCCATCATCTTGCATTTCTGATGTCAAAGACTGCAAATTCTGGTTGTTAATGCTGAATAACAAGGGAGAATTTTCTAAATATACGGGTTCATTAGCATCGCGTTTGCCGTTACCATTGCGATCGAAGAAGGGCTGAAGCAAAATGCCCCCTTGAGTGCGTAAATTGTTAAATTGGCGAGCAGCATTTGGTTTAATTCCCCTTTGTAAATTGAGACTAGATACCAACTCTAAAGCAAAACTCGGTTCATCTGATGTTGCAGATATCCCTTGATAACGTCCCCGCAGGGATAAGCCAGGGATGATATTTGTCCCAATAGCTGCAACTATTCCCGAACCTTGGGAACCGAGGCCATAACCGAGTTGTAACTCCCAAAGAGAGTCACCATTGAGGGTAACTTGTGGCGAACGATAACGCCAACCAAAGCTAGCTAGGCGATCGCTATTTGCAAAAATATCGTTAGTTTCATAACTAACATACAAAGAATTACCTTGGCGAGTAAATTTCTCAGGGGAAAAATAGTAAGCTAATTCTGAGAAAGAAGATACCTCATTACCATTACTTTTCAACTCTAGCTGACCCAAGCGTTGCATTAAATTCCAACGTAAATAATTGTCGCTATTGTAAGTAAGACGAGCGAAAGTGTAAGAATTTTGATTGTGTTGGGTAATTTGTAAACCAACAAATTCACCATCTCGACTATCGACACCACCAAATAAGCTTAACCAAGATGACATTCGCCAATCGAAATCAAATCTGGTTTTGAAGCGATCGCTAATAAATCGCGTATTGATACTTGGGGATATCTGAAATGTGACATTGGCGTTAATATCCCATTGTTCGCCACTTAAAGCTGATAATGCTACTTTCAACGGCAGATTTTCAGGTTGATAAAATATTTCTGCCAATCCTCTCAATGAGCCATCGTAAACACCACCAATACCAACAGTTAAATCAGAAGCTATACCCCAACGTTGCGCCACACCACCACGAAAGTCAGTAAAATCACCAATGAAAGAATTATTATTAGATAATTGTCTGCGTAAACCACCAGAAACCACTAAAGCACTACCGCCTGCCGGTAGTTGTCCGGGTAAAATGGAAAAGGTAACGCTACGAATTTCTGGAGTTTGGGTTAATTGCCCTTGGGGATAAAGTAACAGCTGATAGTTTGCGCCTAAAAAACGACTATCAACTGGTACATCATTAAACCGATAAATTCCCGAAGAGTCTACCAAAACCTCAGCAATCACCCGCTCACTTAAACCTTGAGTTAATCGCACCAACGTTCCTGGCTCGGCTGTACCGGTAATCACCCGCCCGATTTGAGCAGACTGCATCCGTTGGTTGGGAGATGAACCACCAACAGTTTCCGGTGGTGTAAATCCCCAACGTTGAATTGTCGTCAATCCCCAATAATCACCAGTACCTTGACTCAACCAAAAAGGAGCCTGTGAGCCGATAATATAATCTGCACTATCTGTTTGTCGGAGAAACTGGGTTTCTGCCAGCTTCCAACTAATAGAATTTTGCACATTAGGTTGGTTAATGCGAACAAACCAACTACCACCCAAAGCCGTACCCACAGCAGCTAAATCCCCTTGGTAATTAGCCGCTCTGCTCGATGAACCGGTCACATTCAGGCGTTGCTCAACTGCTGTCAAAGTCAAGTCAGGAGCCGGAACTTCCGGTAGTCCGGTTAATTCCACAATTGGTTCTGGTGCGGCGATCAATTGGCTAGGGTGAAGCAGCCAAGGACGCTCTAAGCGCAGTGCATAATCGTTAATATCAAAGGTTACTTTAATTCCTAACAGAGTTTGCAGTTGTGCGACAGAAAACACCAAACCTAATTTGCGATCGTTGTTGAGTTCTCGCGGATCGATCCGAGTCACCAAACCAGGAGCGCGGATTTCTAACTGTCCATTAGATAAATTTACATTTAATTGCAAAGCCTTAACCACAGCCTCATAAGGTATCAGCCAGCGCTCAAAATCGACTGCTTGTGTACCGTCTTCCTGTCCGCGAATTAAGAGACTTTTGATAATCTGACGTTGATCTACGTCCAAACCCACAGGAAAAACCGAAAAATCTTCAGATAGTGGTAGTTTAATTGATGGTGTTCTTCCTGTAGTTTTAGTATTTTGTTCTTGAGAACTCTGCGATGAAGAAATGGTTTCACCCGCAATTACAGATGCATCTGTCTGGGAGCCAGATGTCTGCGGTAATGGCGATCGCTGTTGATTTAAATTGCGATCTGCTGGAGAATCAGATAAAGAGGCTTCAGTAAAAAAGCTTTCTGGTGCTACCATCGGTGCAAACTGCTCCCTCTGAAACTCAGAAGTCTGCAAATCTAACGATGGGAGAGTTGGATTGCGATCTAAATTTTCCTTGGCTGGAGAGTACAGAGGTAGAGGCGGTAAACTCTCTGGTGAAGTAGGTTTGATTGTAACTTCAGGAGATCGGGTGTTAGCGATTGATAGAGGCTGCTGGTTTTGCGCGATCGCATTTCCATGTGGCAAATAATCGGTATTGGTTAGTAGTTCACTATGAGATAGCAAGTAAGACACAGGTATAATATAAGAAAAATAAATTTACTCAATATGCTTCATCTAGGGGTTAGGTAAGAGCAATTTTCAGGTTTTATTGTGTACGCAGTTCATGAAAGCTAATTATACAGAGATAATATATTTCTTAATCAGAAAGTCTCTGTATTGGATAATATTTTTAATTGCTTATTTTAAGCTTAAAACCCAGTAGTAACTATCAAGACATTACTAGTACAATACAGCGTCAATAAACATACCCTCTTAAATAGCGCAAAAGCCCATAATGTAAGTCTTTTGACTGTTGACTGTTGACTGTTGACTGTTGACTTCCGCCTAGCAGTACTGAATAACTTCCCCTAAATAACGCAACAAACAAAACTATTTATGTCTTGATGAATTAGTATCAATAAATAATTCTAGAGACACCAAGACACAAAGAGTTTTAATGTTTGAATTTGTGCAAAATGCTGAGACTATTACAGCATGGCAATCGCTCAGAAGTACTATCGTGTTAACTATTGTGTTAGCTCATTAACGCACAGCCGCCGCAGTTGCCGGTATAGTAAGATTGAGATTAAACGGAATAGTTTTTGAGTGAGACTGTTCGCTCCATAGCAACTCACCAGTTAATTCATATTCACCAGCAGTTATCTCTGGTTGATTTTTAGCAGCGAGATTGAGTATAAATTTGCGATCGCTCTGAGCTACAATCGTTGTGGCTGCTACTTCTCCGCTTCTAATTACCTTTCCTCCCTGTTTTAAAGTCCAGCGAGCTGTTGGTAGCACAGAAGCTGTACCCGTGTTCTTGACTAACAATTGAATTTGCTTTGTATTTGGATTCACAGCAGCGCTATCCACAGCTAGACGAGGTGATAAATTACCTTTACGGACATAGAAAGTAGAGCCTACTTTAGCTCTGATATTAATTGCATTTCCATTATTATCTTTTAAGGGAATTTCTTTTAAGTTTTCTGTGAAAACTACAACTCGATATTCCCCATCTGGAAGGTTGGGAGGTAATTGACTAATTAAGCGTATGCGTCTAGTCACACCCGGTGGAATAGTCAGTTCTCCTGGTGAAAATTGTAAGTAAGGAGTTAGGTCAGTTGGACTAGATTTTAAAGCTTGAAATCCCGTATCTGGATTATATGTAAAAGGCTGAACATATACACGAGCGCGGAAGGGTTCATTGGTCATATTCTTGACATTAATTATACCTTCTGCAAGCCCTTGGTTAGCTTGTGTCTCAATCACCATAGGAGAAATTTGCACTTGTGCTTGTGCAATATCAGCACCGAACATTCCCGCGAAAAATGCCCAACTATAAACAGAAGTGGCGGCAAAAATCATTCTATATTTCTGGTGCAAATTCTTGTGCCAAGCTCCCCATTTTGTGAGCGCTAAATTACCGACCATCATATTCTGTCGTGAATGTGAAAAATTGTGGAACTAGAGAGATATTGACAATTGAATCTGCAATTGCCAAAGTTGTGTTCATATTTTGTTGTTAGTACTTGATTATTGCTTGAGTAAACAATCAAGTCCTGATACCAATTAGAAACAAGAATGCGACAGATTGTAGGGGCACAACAATGTTGTACCCTCTAAAATATATTGATGCGTCGCCAACATGATTTGAATTGGTATGACTACAAATATGTTGAGTCTTTATCCTATCCCGCCCTCTTTTTTAGGATAGCCACTACACCAGGTGGGTTTTGGAGGAATCAGTAAATGATTGCGTTGCAAAGATGTCTACAGTTGTGCGAACTGCTGCCAAGTGCTTTGAATAATCAGGATCTACAAGTCTGAGATCCAACACCAAAAAGGGTTCAAATATCCTCTTAGGGTGTCACTGTTAAATCAACCGTAAACCCGTATGTTCCAGCTGTTAAATCACCAGCATTAACTACAGACATATTCACATCTAAAGAAGTAGTTATACCAGGAAGTACAACTTGAGGTAAACCAGCCACTCCAGCAGTATAAGTTGCGGCGATTGTTCCGCCAATGGCAGTTGCAGTATATACAGGTGTAGTCAGAGAAGGCCCGGTTGTTTGGGTAACACCAGTAATATTGAGACTTCCATTCGCACCGGTGCATCTTACCTGTGCGGTTCCTTTTGTCCCTCCGGCTACTAACTCACTACTCAAAGTCGTAGAAGTTGGGTTGACTAGTGTACCCGCACTAGGAGTACCCAAAAAAGAACAAGCAGCTGTAACAATACCGCCAAATGGTACATTTTCTGTATCACCAGCAAATGCACTAGGAGCAATACCAACACTTGCGAAAATCAAAGCAGAAGCAATTAAAACGCGACGAATCATTCCAAGTTCCTCAAATTAATACTTAACGTTAATTGAAGTTGGTAATGAGTCTTCAACAGAAATATTGAATGTTGCGTATTATCTAAGGTAACACAACAGGTAGATTTCCCCGATATATAACACCTGTTGATACCCTTACTTAACTTAACTTCATAATATCATTGTGTCGTTCTCATAATCGTCTTGCCTCCGTATTAGTACCAAATTTTCAATAAATAGGCATAATTTAATACAAGTGTGTTTTAGTTTGAAAAACTTCATTTTTCTTTACATTCAGCAATAAATATGTGGAAATGCTTGAATTTCCTGGCTTAACGCTCTTATATAAATCAGTTAAATCGGGCTTAAGAGCGAAAAAATTGAGCAGTTTTTCATCGGAGATAATTAGTATATGCATCATTTAATACATGACCAGCTTTCGTTTGTTGAGCATCAATTGTTTAAATTCAACAATCAACAGTCAAAAGTTAACGATTTCCAGCAAAATCTGGAATTTACAGCAAACTGCAAGTTGGTGAGTTGCGCTCGCTATTTCAACCTCTGCGCACTCTGCGTTCTCTGTGGTTGAAATCAAGATTTTTCACCGCAGAGTACACAGAGTACACAGAGTACACAGAGCAATAAGAGTTTGAGAGGTTTTCGCGTACTTTCTTGCTAACTGGTATAAAAAACTCTACCCACAAGGGGATGGAGTTTCCCGCCGCTTTCAATGAACCAACAACTGCAAATCTAAAGGAGTATCAACCCCTGTCTCTCCCATCTGGCGCAGATGAGTCAACATTAACTCATCTCGGTGATGCCAAACGGCAAAGATTTTATCTCTACCATCATCCAGATTGTCTAAATCAATGTGATAACCTGTATCGACGCGCTTCAGCTTCAATCCCAACAAACTTAAGAGACGGCTGAGAATTTTAATACCGGAGATATTTTCAGTATTGCTGCCTAAATTAATTCCCAATACTCTTTTAATATGTTTACTATTTTTACTGGCTAAATTCTTCAGCACAACCAATTCTGGAGCGTTTTCGGTAAATTCTTTGGTAGCTGTGAGGAAATCTACCATCCCTAAGGCTCTCATCGCCTCGACTTTGAGGGTATAAGTCTTGATATCTGGGAGAAACACCTGCCCTTCTCCCCAGTATAATTGTTGATGCCACTCCTGGCGATCGCGAATATGAAAATACTCGCTTTCGTGGGTTAAATAATAGTGCGTCAATAATTGTCCATAATAGCCTTTATCATCCTGCAATTTTAATTCCGGCGTTACCTGCATACCATAACGCTGACGCAGGATATATTTCTGCATGGCGTGACGTTCATCATCGGTGAGGGAATGTTTGGCTAATAACTGCTCATATTCGACATAATCAATATCTCTGGCTTTGGCGACAGCATTAGCGGCTAATAATTGGTTTTGTTGCTTAATTTCGCGAATTTTGCGCTTAATTTCTTTCGCTTTAATGCGTTTTTCTGTCCAATCTTTTTGGACTTTGACAATTTCTAAAATTAAGCGTTTGCGATTTGCTAAATCTTGCGGATCTGTGGCTAAGAATGCTAGGCGTAAATCGCGAATAATATTATTATGTACGGCGTTGCTTCTAGTTCTAATTTGATGTCCATCAGCAATTAAGCCTTCTTGTAAAGATTGGCGATAAAGACGGATGGAAGCATTTACCCTAGCAGATAATTTCGCCCAGGTGCGTAAATGAATCGGATCGTAAACTAAGGGTAAATCTACATCAATTTTATGTAGGGGACTGAGCAAAGCTAAATTATCTTTTTGATTCTCCTGATACCAATAGGAAAGTAAGCGATAATTGGTGCTACCGCTACCAATTAAACCAATACCTCGTTTAGCACACCACACCACACGGGGAACATCATCTCTAACTCTGGCTAAGGCTTGTCGCGCATCTGAATCAGGAATTACGCCTTGAAAAATGCCATAAACTCGATCAAAATGTTGCACATCAATACTAATTCCTGTACCGATTGTCGGGGTAACAAATACGGTATCATATTCGGGAATTTTTTGATTAATTGCGGCAACAAAATCCACTGCTGGGTGTCCTGGTGTATTTGTAGTTTGGCTGCTAACGACTAAAGTTTTTGGAAATTGTCGCCGGAGTTTTTCTAAACGTTCTTTTAAATAACGTTCGATAGTTTCACAACTGTAACGTCCAGTTCTGCTATCGGTAGTTACGTAACATTTGCGCCCAGCAATTAAATCTAATTCTAATTGATGAATTAAGGGGGTTGGGTTGGGAGAATCGTAAAATGTTACATCCCATCCTCGTTGAGGTTGCCATTGATTTAATAATATCCAAGGCGTTATTTTATTTTCGGACAGTCCTTGTAAATATTCTAGAGAAACATCCGATAAATCGGCATCTTGAGCGATAACTAAGCCGCCTGTTCTAAATACTGTGGCGATTAATTGTTGAAATATTTTGAGGATTTTAACGCGCTTTTGTTTACAAGTATTACTGTTGAGTAAATGCCATAAAGATTGCTCAACTTCATCTAAAATTACGATTGCACCTTGCCAATCTTCGGGGTTAAGTTTCCAAATAGAATCTATGCATAACCCAAAGGATTTGGGCATTAGGATTTGGGCATCCCTTCGGCTTCGCTCAGGGCGAGTGGGCATTGGGCATTGAGGGGGATTTTCTGGTTTGCGTTCTGTGTAATTGATGCCCCAGTTGATGCCGACTTTTTCACAGAGAAAGCGTCCTAATTGAATGCGGTGGGTGATTAATAAAACGGGTTGATTTTTACTTTTGGCGCGATTAACTAGAGATTTTAAGCCTGTGGTTTTACCTGTACCTTTGGCTGATTTTACTCCTACTAATCCAGATGTGGGGAACGGAATTTCGCCTAAATAAGGACAGTTAACGGTGATTGCAGCCGGAATTGTTAATTCGGTATGAGGTTTTGTCTGGGCGAGATAAACTTCTAAATCAATGCTTTGGCGATAAACTTTATCGAAACTACTTGCACCTTTCGCCACGATAAATTCATCAACGCCTTTTTCTATTCCTGGTAGTTCGATAACTTTCACAGGACAGTTTTTTTCTTGTAATAAAAAACCAAGTTGAGAAATGGCGTTATTAACTGCGGCGATGGTTTTTGGTTTAGTTTCAAAATCAAAGCATATATAAAAGGTGCGTTGTTTGAGGGCGAAAATTCCTAAGTCGGGTATTAGCTGACGACGGGTAACTTTCCCAAAGTTATCTTTCACAACGCGATAGCCGCTAGTTATTCCCGGAATTGCGATCGCAGCGTATCCTTGAGTTAAGAGTGTGGCGGCTTTCTTTGCACCTTCGCAAATAATCACAGGTAATTTCTGTTCCATCACCCATTGCCAAAAACCGACAGCTTCGCCATGCGGGGCGATAGTAATATTGTCAGGTAAAGACAGATGATAACGCTGGGCAACTTGCTGCCAAATTTCTAATGTCACGCGCAGACAAAATACCCGCGTTGCTGTGCTGGGTGGATGTTCGTATTTAATCGCCTTACCATTTTGATTTAGGCGCGGTTGGTTAGGCTTAAAACATCCCCATTCCATTGTCTGCCAATCTGTGAGGGGATCGAGTCCCGAACACCACCAACCGCCTGCTGTAATGTGGGCGTAACGTTGCAACCAGGCATTTTTCACCATACCGCTATTGGTGCGCGGAAGTAACTCAGAAATCAACAGATATTCATAGGCGTTGATTCCTTCCAGCGACAAAAAATTGAGCTTCGCAAGGTGTAAATTTATGCCACTGCTATTGACTAATTCCTCAAGGTGTTGCGGGTGTAAATAGTGCAGATGCATAAGGCAAAGCTCTAAGGGAGGACGATGGATTTAAAACTTATCATGCCTCTCCCGATTTTATATCATGGTTTTTATGTGGGTTTATTGCTACTTTTTATACTCTGATTTATAAGACACATCGGTACAAGCTCAAGTCAGCGATTTTTTCTGTTGTCTTGGTTCGGTAATAAGTTTGTATTGTGATAAATATTCGCGATTAATTTTTAATTATCAGTAGAATCCTATATTAAGGAATGCGATCGTATCATTCAATAAAACCAAATCCTTGTCAAGGTGCAGGAAACCGCAACATATAGGCGTTATTCACGACTTTTGCGGTAAAAGTAACAAAAGTTACTGAAAATATAGAGAAGTTGAGTTTACTAATTCTCAGGTAGCTAAAAGCTATACACGGCGCGTGTTGTACAAAAACCCTCGCCCTCATCCCCTCACCCCTTCTCCCCCTGGAGAAGGGGAATTAAATCTCTTGCTCCCCTCTCCTGGTGGGAGAGGGGCTGGGGGTGAGGGCAAAACGTTGTCGCCAAGCGGGTTTTGCCTTAAGTTGACACCAATGGGATATGCTGTGGCGTTGCGATCGCATTTTCGCTCATAATTCCAAAATGAAACTATCTCTGCGGTGAAAGTCAGCCTCAGCACCTTGATGAATCAATGCCCAATAAGTTACCTCGCCATTTCTGCGTTTAATTACAGTGGTAATCGCAACTTCTAAAGCTGGTTCTAAAGGAATAATTTTATCTAAATCGAATTCTAGAGTCAGTTGTAAACTATCTCCTTGCTGTTGCACAATAAATGGCAATGCAGAAAAAGCTGTTTCCTCTTGCATTCCTTGACGATAATTATCAAAGCGGTAAACATTCCAATCACCAGATGGAGAAAGATTAAATTCCCAATAACCTGGAGAATTCTGCATTCCTAAGAAAAACTCAAAGCAGGTATCTTCCCACAGTTGATGCTTGCGCGATGGTGTTGGTGATGGTTTGGCAATGGCAATTTCGGAAATATTACCAATTACAGTATATTCAATCCCCAGTTTATTACCATTGCGAGCAATTTTACCGGCAATTTCTATATTAAGTAATTGCCCAGTACCGGGAAAAGGTTGCAGAGAAAATGATTGATTGCTCATTTCACATCCTGAATTATGGCGCGAATTTGACTTTCCTGCGTTTCAATGCTTTTGGTTAAGGCAAATTGTACTAGCGCTCTAGCTAAGTTATGTTCTGGATGCTTAACTTTAAAATAGACATTCCCTGCTAAATGATCTGTAAAAAATCTTAATCCCAATTCAAAAGCTATTAACCTAATCGCATCATACATATATACATAATCATTTTCGGTGAGAAACGCCTTAGCTACAGACAGATATCCTTGCAATATCCCTTGACAGGTATCAGTATCAAACACAACACTTTGCCAATCTGCTGTTTCTTCACCCGATGGATTGCAACCAGAACGCAAACAATCGCCAATATCGTAATGTACTAAACCAGGTTTAACGGTATCTAAATCAATTACACTGACAGCTAAAGCAGTAACAGTATCAAACATGACGTTATTAATTTTAGGATCGCCATGCATCAAACGCAGAGGTAATTTACCTGTAGCTTTGGCAGCTTCTAAAGTATGCACAAAATTTTGGCGATCGCTCACAAATTGCAAGCAATAATTTACCTCGGCTGTTCTCTCTACAGATGTTGTCGCCAACACTTGGTTATATTGTTCCAAATAACGCGGCGTAATATGAAACCCTTCTAAAGTATCAGCCAGTTTTTCCGGTGGTAAATCGCTGATTAAATTGTGGAACATACCCAAAGCATAACCAACTTCGCCAGCTTGAGCGCGATCGCTCATTGTATCAAATGACTGGGAATTACTAATAAAACTAATCGCCCGCCAAAATGCACCGTCAGCATCTTTCCAATTATCTTTTCCACCTTGGGTAAAAAGTACTCGCGGTACTTCCCAGCGTCGGTTGAGTGGTTGCTTTTGTAGCCGTTGGCGAATATGCTCAGTGAAAGTACACATGTTATGCATAATCAATTCTGGCTGACGAAATACTTGTGTATTAATGCGTTGCAACACAAAATTTTGTTCAGTTTCCCCATCTAAGGTAACTAAAAAAGTGTCATTAATATTACCACTGCCAAAAGCTTGAATATCTCTAACTTTACCTTTAAGTGTAAATTGTGCTGCGATCGCTTGTAGATGACTGGCGCTTTGAGTTTTGATATCTTCGATTGTACTCATACTGAACTTGTACGACTCCCCACATAAAGACCCAACAGGAATTAGGGGATATGGTAGCTTATTGTTAGACTTTTGCGATATGTTTAAAAGTCAACACTTCAACAATAAACCGGCTTTGGTGCGATCGCTCTAATTTTCAATTATCTTTCATCCCTTCACGGGGTTCTTTTTTGTTCCCATCCCCTTGCGCGGCGAAAGGTAGGGGCATCGGCATTGCCGTGCCCTCCTCCCTTTCGTTTCCATCCCCTTGCGGGGCGAGGTAAGTGTAAAGCATCATGCCCATTCTGGAGACCATAGAGACATTCTCGTTTCCATCCCCTTGCGGGGCGAGGTAAGTGTAAAGGAAATGCAGAAAAATGGCGTGCGTGTTCAAGGTGCAATGTTTCCATCCCCTTTCGGGGCGAGGTAAGTGTAAAGGAAATTTATGGAAGTGTCTAGTTATTAACATCACGTTTCCATCCCCTTGCGGGGCGAGGTAAGTGTAAAGAGTTCAATTCTGGAAGCCTTGCGGGGAGAGAGTTTGAGACCCCCTAATCTACACCACTTTTTAAAATGTCAATAAGCCAGAGAAATTATCAATAATTTAGGCATTTCACAGCCTGGAAACTTGGCTGTGCAAGCAATCGACACCAGTTAACGAAATTATGCGATTTTCAAGGTTCTGGTGAGTGGTGTCGATGAGCGACACAAACTATTTTTAATATAGAATTTTTGAGCTAATTAAGTCAAATTTGTGACTGATTTGTTACAAGTAACGGGTGATTTCTGTTAAATTTAAGCATCGCAATCAGATTTTGGGACTTACAAAAAATAAATTACCCATATTTCGTAGTGCGAGCATCTTGCTCGCCGGTGTTCAAAAGCGAGCAAGATGCTCGCACTACAAATTTATTTGGGTATTTAAAAAATTGGATGTCTCTTCATCAGGAAACGAGTTATGTAATGCGATCGCTTTTCTTATACGCTAGGCTTTCAGTTGTAGTTTGGGAAATAAGCTGTGTGTTGACTGGGAAGTTAGTCAAAATTGTGCGATCGCTTGTATTAAATTCTTATTCACAAGGCTTTTTTACTCGCGAACGAGTCTTTAATACTGGTTAATGAGTCTTTTTTGCTCGCGAACGAGTCTTTGATACTGGTTAACGAGTCTTTTTTACTCGTGAACGAGTCTTTGATACTGGTTAATGAGGCTTTTTTGCTCGCGAACGAGTCTTTGATACTGGTTAATGAGTCTTTGATACTGGTTAATGAGGCTTTTTTGCTCGCGAACGAGTCTTTGATACTGGTTAATGAGGCTTTTTTGCTCGTGAACGAGGCTTTTATCCTCATTCATCTATATCAAAGACTGTTTTTCTTAGCTATAGGGTTTTTCATTCAATTGTGGGACGTGATTATATCACAAATTATAGGAACAAGGCTTTTCCCATGCCGTATCCCCGCGTCTGGGTGTCTTTGCTTTCCCTCGTCTGGGGACTTCCAATTAAAAAAATACCCACGGGGGTAGGGGCACGGCACCGATAAAATATCGGTAATACCGAAAGTTTGTAGATGCCGTGCCCCTACAAGTTGGATAATTTATTTTTTGGAGTTCCCCTGGGTGTCCCCGCGTCCCCGCGTAAGCCTGAATCATCTCCTTATTTAGCAACACCGAGTGGGCTTTACTGCCGACTTTCTGTAATATTTCCCATTAACAAAGCAATTATCCTGACTAACTCGTCAGGATCGATGGGTTTGGGGATATGCTGTTGAAATCCGGCTTGTAGCGCTTGTTGCTGGTTGATTTCTCCCGCATAGGCGGAAAGTGCGATCGCAGGTAGATTTCCTCCCTGTTGTGGTGGGTATTGTCGAATTTGCCGAATTAGACAATAGCCATCCATTTCCGGCATACCGATGTCAGATATTAATAAATCTGGGAGCGATTGCTGTAATAAAGTTAAAACTTGCAATGCGGAATCGGCTGTAGTGACTTGTGCGCCAGCTTGGGTGAGGATGAATTCTGCTAAGTCGCGCATATCTGCATCATCATCCACAACTAATATTTGCATACCGTTGAGGTCGATCGCAGTTTGCAAATTGCTAGCATCGCCAGATAAATCTGACTCAACTACATTTAAGGGTAACTTAACTGTAAATGTTGCGCCCATATTCTGTCCGGGACTATCTGCAAAGACTGTTCCCCCGTGTAGTTCTGTTAAATGGCGGACAATTGCTAATCCTAATCCTAAACCGCCAAATTTTCTGGTGGTTGCGCCGTCTTCTTGGCGGAAGTATTCAAAGACATAAGGTAAAAATTCTCGGCTGATACCAATTCCTGTGTCTGTAACTTGAATTTGTGCATACATCCCCACCTGTTGTAGTTCTACCTCAACTTCTCCGCCTGGGGGCGTGAATTTGACAGCGTTGGCTAACAAATTCCAGATAACTTGTTGTAAACGGTTGGTATCGCCGGAAACTGTGCCGGAAATTGGGTTAAGTATGGTTTGGATGTGAATATTCTTGGCTTCGGCGGCTAATCTCACTGTTTCATTAGCGGCTTCAATAGTTGCAGCTAAATTGACTGGGGAGACGTTTAAAGACATTTTCCCTTGAAGAATGCGGGAAACATCGAGTAAATCTTCAATTAATTGGGCTTGTAATTTCGCATTGCGTTCGATGGTTTCTAAGGCTTGATCAATTTTTGCGGGGTTTAACTGCTGACTGCGGAGGAGTTTTGTCCAGCCTAAAATCGGATTCAAAGGCGATCGCAATTCGTGAGATAGTACGGCGAGAAATTCATCTTTAATTCTATTGGTGGCTTCGGCTTTGGCGCGATCGCTCTGCGCCCTGCGGTACAATTGGGCATTATCAATTGCTAAGGATGCACGGTGAGCTAGTTCCTCTGCTAATTGTAAATTGCCCTGGTCATAAACTTGCCCTGATTCGGCAGATATAAAAGAAATTACACCAAAAATTCGGTTTTGCGTGCGTAATGGTACTGACATAAAAGCTTTAAAGCCCACAGAGCGCAAAATCTCTAAATGTTCGGGATTGCGGGCAGCTTGGACTAGCAATTCATCGGGAATATCTGTGACTAATTGCGATTCACCTGTACGTAAAGTTAACGCCGCACCTCTGGGATCGTCGGGGTTCAACGGATATTTGCACCGAATTTCTTCTGCCCATTGCAGTTTACCTGGATCGGCGTGGGCGACAGCAATCTGTTCAATGCAACCATCTTCTTTAACGATGTGGACTGTACACCAGTCGGCTAACTCTGGTACTGCTAATTGTGCTACCCGCTCTAGGGTAGTTTGATAATCGAGAGAAGATGCTAAAACTGCGCTGGCTTCTCCTAGAAAACGTTGATCGCGTTCTAATCTTACACGTTCTGTGACATCTACCACATACACCAAAACATCTTCGACTTGATGATGAGCGTTGGTTGTGGGCAGATAGTAAACATTGTAATAACCGGGAGAGCGATCGCTGCGTGCTGGAACATTCACCGCAAAGTTAGGTGAGATAAAGCGATTACCTGTATTGTAAATCTCGTCAAAAACGGCGACTAATCGGGGATCTGATTCACCAAATAGCTGAGGAATCGAATATCCTAAATGTTGTTCCCGTGTTAACCCGTTTATTTGGGCTAATGCTTCATTAATGGCAATAAATCGCTGCTGGCTATCTAACAGCCCCATACCTACCGGGGAAGTTTCAAAAATAGTTGCTAATTGTCGCTGTATGGTTTCTACTTGCATTCTGGCGATGCGTTCGCGTTCTAGCAAGCGTTCTCTTTCTTGTTCAGCTTGCTTGCGTTCGGTAATATCAATGACTACGCCAATGGAATTTTTCGGTTTTCCCTGGGAATCGTAAGTAGCCTGTCCCCTAGCTTCTACCCAGTGAATTGAGCCATCTGTCCACCGCAAACGATATTCGTGATGGTAATCTTTTCTTTGGTGCATAGCTTGCTCTAGGGTGGCTTCGGCTGTAGCTAAATCATCGGGATGTACTCGACTAGCCCAAACTTCATAAGCGGGTTGACATTCATAAGGTTGCAACCCTAGCACGGTAAAATGTCCTTCTGACCAGTGTAAAGCTCCCGTTTGCACTTCCCAATCCCAGGAACCCATACGCCCGAAATTCAGCGCCAGTTGTAAATGCGCCTCACTTTCCCGCAATGCTTCTTCCGCGCGCGATCGCTCTACGGCTAACCAAGTTTGTTCGGCAATTTGCTCTATCAGCGCCACTTCTTCCGCTCGCCAGTGACGGGGAGATATATGATCTAAGACAAATAAGGCGACAAACTTACCTTGTTTGACTAAGGGGACGCATACTATAGATTTAATACCGATATAGGCAAAAGCTGCCGCACCTGCGCCCCTTGTGCGGGGATCTGTCGCTAAATCATCTACGACAATTGTCTTACCCTGCTTGAGTTCGGCAATGATTTCCCGCCCGAAAGAGTTCATGTGGTGAGAACCAACGGCACTTTTGACGCCGTTGCAGTAATCGCGATCGACAATGAGGTATTCTTGGGTGGAATCAATTTCACCGTAGGTACAGCGCGTCACTTGGAAATGTTGCCCAGTGGCGCATACCACCTGCCACATAATTTCCTTTGGCTCAACAATGGCGCGAATAGCTTCATTTAATTGAATTAAAAATTCCTGTTGTTTCTCTTTGTGTTGTAATGCCTCCAGCAGTTGTTGACGTTCTGTAATATCCACGGAAACGCCAATCATCCGCGCTCCCCTGCCTGTTGCATCCAGGTAAACTCTACCTTGGCTATTTAGCCAGCGCACTGTACCATCGGGAGTAATTACCCGGTATTCTTGCTGATAAATCCTTTCGCCTGCGGCGGCTTTTTCGGCTGCTTGCAAAACTTGCTGGCGATCCTCTGGATGAATTTTGGCGACAAATTCCTCAATTGTGCTGGCTTCCAAGCCCCAAGCACAAACTGAATTGAGGGAACAGACTACACGATTGTTGACTAAATCCATATCCCAGGCGACTATCTGGGCGGAAGATAAAGCCAGTTGCAAGCGTTCTTCTGTTTGCCGCAGATTTTCTTCAATCTGTTTAAGATGCGTTACATCTTGAAACATGCAAATACCCGTTTCCGGATATCCATACATTGCAGGTAAAGTTTCTCCCCAGCACAGTGTAGAGCGAATACCCCCTGGTGTATGCCAGTTGATTTGATAATTTTGCAGATGTTTTCCTGTTGCTAACAACACCAACGGCATTTTTTCTCTGGGTATAGGTTCGCCATTGGCATCGGTGCAGTAATAGGTATCAATATACTCATCAAAAACTTTGTTTTTCGGGATTTCACCACCAGCTAATTCGTCAGCAATCCGATTAGCAAAGCTGATTTTTCCTGTAACTGGTTCTACAAATACCGTTGCCGTTGGCATTAAATCCAACACAGTCTCTAACCATTTATGCTGATTCTCTAAAGCTTCAGTTTGCTGTCTGAGGGCGGTTTCAATTTGCTTGCGCTCGGTGATATCTTGAAATATGGCGACTGCTGCGACAATTTGATTTTCGCTATTGAGAATTGGTGCGGAATTAACACTAATAACAGTTTGCTTACCATCATTTTGCAGTGCTAATTCTTCATTAGAAATGACTTCACCAGTGCGGAGCGATCGCGCTAAAGGATAATCATCAGGCGCATACATTTCTCCATCCCTACCAAAGGCGACAAAGGGAGTAAGGGGGACGTATTCTTCCAGTTCTAGGGATTCTTCATAGCTATAGCCGACAATTTGCTTGGCTTGTTCGTTAGCAAGAACTAATGTACCCGTCGCTGCATCCGCAATCAGCACCCCAGTGGGTAACTGACGCAAAACTGCTGCAAACCGCCCATGTTCAATTTCCAACTCTTGAATTAAGCGATCGCGTTCGGCTTCCGCTTGTTTGCGTTCTGTGATATCGCGAAAATATACCGCTACACCCTCAGCAGAAGGATAAGCATGAACTTCTAACCACCGCCCCACAGGTTCGCCATATTCTTCCCAAGAAACCGGAAGTTGTTGAGCGACGGCGCGATGCATCGCTTGATAAGCAATACCATCGACAAGTTCGGGAAATACCTCATGCCAAACATTTTTCCCAAGGAGTTCCTCTGGCGATTGGTGTAAAATATTCGCTGCGGCTTGATTGATATAGGTGTAGCGCCAATCACAATCAAAAGCCACAAAAGCATCGGTAATACTTTCCAGGATAGCAATCACCTTTCGTTCACTTTCCTGTGCAGCGATGCGGGCGATAGTATCTGGTGTATTTTCTACTAAAGTCTCTAAATGCTGAATTTGCTGCTCTAAATTAGCGATGCATTCTTGTAATCCAGGATTTTCCGCAGTAGCTTGTATTTCTAGGAAATCTGGCTGTTCCTCAGTTCCCAAGCTCCGCGCAAAGCCTTCAATCAATTCCGATCGCGAAATTCCTTGCTTTTGTGCTGCTGCATCGAGCGATCGCCATGCTGTACTGGTAAGCGTGACACTAACCCGTTGTTTGCTTTCTAATTCCCAATTCCTGACAAACTTACCAGTAGAGTCGCGCTTCATTTCCCTTTACCCGTAGGCGTACACGGTTTTTTCTATTTAATCCGAATTCCACCAAACCAGGATCTTTCTTTAGACTGAGCTTGGGATGAAAGCAGGGGGGCAGGGGGCAGGGGGCAGGGAGCAGAGGGGGAAGAATGCGATCGCTCTTTTTGCTTTAAAGTAGATACTCAATTTATCAAATGCGATCGCTCTTGGGGAGTTAGAAATAAAAGCTTACCCGAAATAACGCCCGCAGGCTAGAAGCCTGGGGCTACAGCTACCAAGCCCACCTACGTGGACTGAATTTTTTAGCCCACAAAGGTGGGCTTTGTTCGATTAGCCGCACCCTTCTAGGGTGACGGCGGGATTTCGGGATCAGCCAGGAGTCTTATCGATCAATTACCAGATACATCCTTTCCGGGTGAGGTAATTGGAAAGGAATTTAAATCGCTCTCTCTATTATTGGTGTAGGTTCATGTTTCCATCCCCTTGCGGGGCGAGGTAAGTGGAAAGGTCAGTTTGTTCTGGCTAAACGTCCGGGTAGCGAGTTTCCATCCCCTTGCGGGGCGAGGTAAGTGTAAAGTTTACGTCCGGTAGCTGGATTATATCTAGCTCATTGTTTCCATCCCCTTGCGGGGCGAGGTAAGTGTAAAGTCTAACGAAGTGATCGCGCAAGTCCGTTCCGTTTCGTTTCCATCCCCTTGCGGGGCGAGGTAAGTGTAAAGCCAGTAATTCAGTATCGGGTTTTTAATGCCCTCTTGCGTTTCCATCCCCTTGCGGGGCGAGGTAAGTGTAAAGCCAATTGAACCATTCTCTTAATCAGTACTCTCAAAGTTTCCATCCCCTTGCGGGGCGAGGTAAGTGTAAAGTGTAGTCTCTGAAACAGCGACCCAAAGAAACCTTGCTGTTTCCATCCCCTTGCGGGGCGAGGTAAGTGTAAAGTTGTTTGTCCGTAATGTATATAATGGACAAACTTCAAAGTTTCCATCCCCTTGCGGGGCGAGGTAAGTGTAAAGGGTGTGGTGTGATAATGCGATTTCTTGTTGCATTGAGTTTCCATCCCCTTGCGGGGCGAGGTAAGTGTAAAGGCTCAACAAAAGCAGCAGCAAGAGCAAATCGCTACTGCGTTTCCATCCCCTTGCGGGGCGAGGTAAGTGTAAAGGAAACGGAGTTTCACTTGGAGGTACTGTTTCTGTTTCCATCCCCTTGCGGGGCGAGGTAAGTGTAAAGGAATTTCTGAGATAGTTGTTAATAACCAACTGTTTCCATCCCCTTGCGGGGCGAGGTAAGTGTAAAGTGAGCATGACCAGAAAATTCTATGCATCATGTTCAACGTTTCCATCCCCTTGCGGGGCGAGGTAAGTGTAAAGAGTTCACTTCTGGAAGCCTTGCGCGGAGAGAGTTTTAGACCCACCAATCGACACCACTTTTTTTAATGTCAATAAGCCAGAGAAATTATCAATAATTAATGCATTTCACAGCCTGGAAACTTGGCTGTGCAAGCAATCGACACCAGTCAACGAAGTTATGCGGTTTTCAAGGTTCTGGTGAGTGGTGTCGATGAGCGACACAAACTATTTTTAATATAGAATTTTTAAGCTAATTAAGTCAAATTTGTTACTGATTTGTTACAAGTAACGGGTAATTTCTATTAAATTTAAGCATCGCAGTCAGATTTCGGGACTTACAAAAAATAAATTACCCATATTTCTTAGTGCGAGCATCTTGCTCGCTTTTGAACACCAGCGAGCAAGATGCTCGCGCTACAAATTTATTTGGGTATTTAAAAAATTGGATGTCTCTTTATTAGGAACCGAGTTATGTAATGCGATCGCTTTTCTTATACGCTAGGCTTTAACGATTTTGTAGTCAGGAATTTAGTCCTGGGCTGAGAAATACTGAAGTGCTGACTATGAATTTAGCAAAAATTGTGCGATCGCCTATATTAAATTCCCATTCACGAGGTTATTTTGCTCATTAATGAGGTTATTTTGCTCGTTGACGAGGTTATTTTCCTCGTGAATGAGGTTATTTTCCTCGTGAATGAGGTTATTTTCCTCATTCATCTATATCAAAGACTGTTTTTCTTAATTATGGCGTTTCTCATTCAAATACCGGACGCGATTATATCACAAATTGTAGGGGCAAGGCATTGCTCATACTTGTCAACGTAAAGCTAAACCCGCTTACCGCAAGGAACTTAAGTTCCTTGCTAATAGCCAAAGTCATCTGAAGATGACTAAATATTCTCAAATCTTGAGTCTACTTTAGTAGACTTGGGCTATTAGCCTTGGAATTTATTCCAAGGCGGGTGACAAAGCTAAGACAGAGGCTATTTTTATCTTAATGCCAAAATGCGATCGCCTATTCTTCTCCGCGTTAATCCCTAACTCTCCACCGCACCTAAAGCCTTTAATGTCGCTACCTGTGCGGGAGTTAAACCTGTAATTCCGGTGATGTTCATTCCTTCATAAGGTCTTTCAACTTGCAAAACCTGGAGACATTCACCTGTATTCACATTCCATAATTTTATCGTGCCGTCGCCGCTACCACTGGCTAAGGTATTACCATCAGGATGAAATGCCACAGACCAAACTCGGTTAATATGTGCGGGTAAGGTACTTATACATTTACCTTCATCCACTGACCATAATTTTACTGTTTGGTCGTCACCGCCACTGGCTAAAATTTTTCCGTCGGGACTAAAGGCAACTGACCAAATCCAGTTACTATGTCCTTGGAGAATTTTCACGCATTCACCATCATTTACTGACCATAGTCTAATTATTTGGTCGTTTCCGCCACTGGCTAAAAGTTTTCCGTCGGGACTAAATGCTATGGGGCCGACTTGTCCGGTGTGTCCTTGTAATATTCTGAGATATTGGCGATTGTTTACTGACCATAACCGCACTTCTCGATCGTAACCGGCACTGGCTAAAATTTGTCCGTCGGGACTGAAGGCGACTGACCAAACTTGATTGGCGTTTTCTTGTAAAACATGCAAACATTTACCTGTGCTGACAGACCATAATCTAATTGTGCTGTCGTGACTACCACTAGCTAAAATTTGGCTATCGGGACTAAAGGCGATGGAACGGACTTTATGCTGATGTTCGGCTAAAATATGGAGAGATTTACCATCTTTGACAGACCATAATCTAATTGTGCGGTCGTGGCTGCAACTAGCTAAAATTTCTCCATTAGGACTAAATGCTACTGACCTGACTTGCTGAGTATGAGCGTCTAAGGTTCTCCGACATTGATTGTTAACAATAGACCATAGTCTGACTTTTTGGTCAAAACCACCACTGGCTAAGGTTTGACCATCGGGACTAAAGGCGACTGACTCGACACCGTTAATATAACCTTGAAATACTTTAATACATTCACCACCACTGACTGACCACAATCTTACTGTTTGGTCATAACCTGCACTGGCTAAGATTTTACCATCAGGACTAAAGGCAACAGCCCAAACGCGATCGCTATGTCCTTGCAATATTTGCAAACATTCACCGTTATTGACTGACCATAATCTCACGCTTTGGTCGTAACTACTACTAACTACGGTTTGATTATCTGGACTAAATCTAACTGCTAAGACGCGATCGCTATGTCCTTGCAATATTTGCAAGCATTGACCGTTATTAACTGACCATATTCTCACAGTTTGGTCATAACTGGCACTGGCTAACATTTGACCGTCGGGACTAAAGGCGACTGACCGCAGTTTATCTGTATGTCCATACAGAACTTGCAAGCATTTACCATCGCTCATTGACCATAATCGCACGGTTTGGTCGTAACTGGCACTGGCGACAGTTTGACTATCGGGACTAAAAGCAACTGACCAAATTTCGTTACTATGTCCTTGGAAAATTTGTACACATTGTCCCGTATTCGCTGACCATATTCGCAGATTTTGGTCGTAACTACCGCTAACTATCAGCTGACCG
The DNA here is from genome assembly GCF_963889195.1 of Calothrix sp. FACHB-168. Lineage (NCBI taxonomy): Bacteria > Bacillati > Cyanobacteriota > Cyanophyceae > Nostocales > Calotrichaceae > Calothrix > Calothrix sp. FACHB-168. The sequence continues at coordinate 50,314 of NZ_CAWPNJ010000031.1, read as the reverse complement.
TTGGGACTATATGCTACTGACTCTACGCGATCGCTGTGACCTTGTAAAGTTTGAATGCATTTACCATCATTTACTGACCATAGTTTGATAGTTTTGTCAACACTGCCACTGGCTAAAGTTTGTCCGTCAGGACTAAAGGCGACGGAACGAACAAAGCCTGTGTGACCTTTAAAAGTTAAAATCGGTTGACCGTCATCAATTTGCCATAGCCGAATTTCGCCGTTAGCATCGCCTGTAGCTAAAATCTTACCATTGGGGCTAAAGGCGACAGAGAAAATAGTCGCGAGAATATCGGTAAAAACTGAACGTTCAAAAGTCGCATTAATTAATTTTACTTGCTGTAAATTTTCCCCTTTCAGATAAGCTTGCCAAATTGTCAGATTAGAGAAATCATAATTACTTAAATCTGTTTGCAGATAACAGAGTAAATTAATAATATTCCCGCCAACATACCCCGGTTGATGGGAAAATTTAGTTTGTAACGTTGAGATAAGTTCTGTTAATTTACCGACAACTTTTTTATTACTACCCAATAAATTCAGCAACCGTTCCACCAGTGGTTTAACTATCAGCCGAATTTGCGCTTCCCGGATATAATCTTTCGCCGTTGCTTTCATTAAAGCATAGCGATTACAAGTAGTAATTTCCCCATTAACTATATTTTCACAGATTTCCGCAATTAGGCGATCGCTGGCATATTCCATTACCACCGGTTGCAGGGTAAATAAAGCATTACTTTTTTCGATTAATGACCTTCTCGCCAATGATTGCAACGCTTCCACTAAATTAGATTGAGAAGGTAAATTGACAATATCTTCTTTTAGTTCCCCAATTCCCACAGGTTCGCGATTAATTGCTAGCCAGTACATCACCTCTGTTTCTAAATCAGAAAGGCGCTGAGATTGCTGATCTAAAAGTTGGCGAATTCCTCCAAAAACTACCGTATCCTGAGCTAAAAAAGCAGCAATACTACTATCAAATAATTCTTTAATCGTCGTTGAGATAATTTTTAAAGCTAAAGGATGACCTTTATAAAATTCGATTAATTTAACTTGTTCTGTTGGCGTTCCTGATAGTCCCTGAGTGTGAAAAATTTCTTCCCCATCTACCGCTTTTAACCCCGTGAGTTGTAAAGCGCGTACCGGGAGAGTTTCCCCTTCCGAAGCTGCTACTTCTGGAGGTTTTTCACGACTTGTAAGAATTAAACAACTTTGATGATTCGTTCCGCCAATTCTTCTAATAAGTTCGCCATAAGCTTCATAACCACCGCGATAAGCCAAAGCACCCGATTGAAAAATTGACTCTGCATTATCGAGAATTACCAGACAACGCGAACTGCGGAGATAATCAATTAATAAAGAAATTCTTTCCCCCACATCTTGGGGTAAATCAGTTTGTTGTTGATGAGAGAGAAACTTAATTAAATCTGCCAGAATATCTTGTATCGGTGGCGCATTGCGCAAACTCCGCCAAATCACATAATCAAATTCCCCCTGAATTTTTTGCGCCAGTTTAATAGAAAGAGAAGTTTTGCCAATTCCCCCCATTCCCAACAGCGCCACCACCCGACAACGTTGTTCTACTACCCATGTTTCCAGCTGCGTCAGTTCATCCACCCGTCCATAAAACACCGACACATCAACAGCTTCCCCCCAATCAACGCGATGGGAAGTTGCAGGTTTTAGCTGGGGATTTGGCTGATTTGCTTGTTGAGTATCAGCTTGCTGCTTTTCGCGACGTTTTTCTATATAGTCCAGCACTTGTACTGTACTAGCAATAAAGCCAATTAAGCCAACAATAAAGCCGATAGTAGCGGAGAGTGGTTCCATATTAATTGGGCATTGGGCATGGGGCATTGGGCATGGGGCATTGGGCATGGGGTAGACGCGATGAATCGCGTCTCTACAATTGTCTCCCTTGTCTCTTCTACTGTGATAATTTTTGCAAATCCTCAAGAACTGCGATCGCGGATGAATAGCGATCGCTAAAATGGTAACGCACCATTTTGTCTAAAATTGCGGCAAATTCTGGACTAACTTTGTTATGAGGCCAAATTATATTACCTGTTTCTGGGTCTGGGTGCAGTTCTTGGGGAGGAATCCCAGTAATCGCTTGAATCCCAATCATCCCTAAAGCGTAGATATCACTTGATAGACGCGGATGTCCGGCAAATTGTTCTGCTGGCGCGTAACCCCGCGTACCAATGGCGACGGTGGCTAATTCTGTTTGTTCGCTGCTACCTGGCTGCATTAATTTAACTGCGCCAAAGTCAATCAAGACTAAGCGATTATCTTCATTTGAGCGAATAATATTCGTCGGTTTAATATCGCGATGAATCACCCGATGTTCGTGGACAAATTCTAAAACTTCTAATATTTCCTTGAGCATCTTCACTGCGGCAATTTCTGACTTTGCATCCTGGATTGGCGGTAATTCTTCGTTTAAAGTATGTCCAGGAATATACTGTTCCACTAAATAAAATTCTTGATTTTCTTCAAAGTAAGCCAGCAGTTCCGGGATTTGTTGATGTTTTCCCAAAGCTTCTAAAATTTCCGCTTCTGTATTAAATAATCTGCGGGCAACTTCTAAAAATCTTGTATCCCTTCTGGCTGGCATTAATTGTTTTACCACACAAGTCGGATTACCAGGACGATGAGTATCATTTGCCAAATAAGTACAACCAAAGCCACCGGAACCGAGAATTTTGTTAATTTGGTAGCGTCCGCCTAAAAGAAAATCACCCGTAGATTTTTCTGGTGTTTCAATTACAGAAATATGATGATGTCTGTCACGAACTATTGTAGAATCTACCGCAGTTTCTTTTAAAAGCAAATCTAATTGAGCAATTACCTCCTGTTGTTTTTCTACTTGCTGAATAATTAACTGCGTTTGCTGTTGAGTTTGATAGCTAGAATAAACCATCACCCCCATCCCAGAAATTACTAAACTCAAAGCCGGGGGAATTAAAGGAACCCATCCAGATAACAGAAATAACCCAAAGCAAATACCCACCAAAGCAATCAGAGTTATACCGCCAGTTATGAACAATATTAAAGGATGTTTAAGTTGCCAACCTACAGTTCCCCCAACTATTCCCCAAGTCCACACCCAAAGAAATTCACCCCATTCCGGCCAATCCCAAATTAAAGGTTTACCATCTAATACTGTGCTAATAATTTGACTAGCAATTTGTGCATGAATCATTAAAGCAGGCATTCTAGCAATTTGTTCTGGTGAAGCACTATAAGGTGTATATACACCAGAATGAACGCTAGCAGCAGTAGTCCCAATAATGACTAATTTATCTTTAAAAAGATTAGGATTAACTTTATTTGTGAGAACATCTGTTAAACTCACTTCTGGGGCAAAGTGATCTGGGTGATGATAATTTAACAGTAATTGATAACCACTAGCATCTAAATTTTTATAGCTACCATAATTACTGGTTAAAGTAGGAAAAATAGTTTTCCCAATTGAGAAAGTTTTTTTGTCAATATAATTAACTTCTAAACCAGATTTTTCTAAATAACTAATAGCCGTTAATGCTGCAAAAGAAAATGTAGTTTGACATTTTTTATCTTTAGGTTGAGCAAATAACAAACTACGCCGGATAATTTGGTCATTTTCGCTATCAGGAATTAAATCGTTATAGCCGACATTATCTATAAAGAAATTCGGCGGTGGCGGAACTTCTGGTCTATTCATACTACTTAATAAACAAGTAGCGATAATATTATCTGTATTAGGAATTCCCTCACCTAAATTTTTTTGTGTCGGTCGATAAATATTTAACCCAATCGTCCGGGGTTGATAAGACTGAATTTTCTGTAACAATTTGTTGACAGTGCTATCTGATAACGGCCATTTTTCCTTTGCAATATCAGCTTCGGTGATAGTTACCAAGGTAATGCGCTGTTCGGTTGGTTCCACCGGACGCGATCGCACCATTTTGTCGTAAACTTTTAATTCCCCAGATTGTAACCATTTCAGTTCCCTTACGCCCCAAACTAAAGCTGTCACCCCCAGACTGCTAACGCCAACGATTTGCAGCCACTTAAGTATAGGCGAAACCTCGCGATTCACCCGATCCTGTTTCAACCCATCTCGCAGTTTTTGTAAAATTCCACTAATCACGGGATTGCGATACTACTATTTTGGTAGATGTCAAGAATTTGCAATATTAAGATACTTTGATTCCCAATATCGTAAACCTCAGCTTTATTTAATTTAGCAATTGACTCTTGTACAGACGCGATTCATCGCGTCTCCGATTCATCGCGTCTCTAATTCATCGCTTCTCCGATTCATCGCGTCTCCAATAAAAAATATACGCAGTTGAGATTCTCTGAGTTATGATACCAGGCACTATAGGGAAATCACTGCCGTGATAACCTAAATAGCTGACAACTCTCTGTACTTGGCTATGGAAATATCCACAAAAACCGAGTAATCCGCTTAAAGTTGTTGATCGCAATGTATTCACAGTCAACGTAAAATTAAATTTTGCTAGCCGTGTCCATTTCTGCAAAACCTTTTCCCATCTGGGGATTTTTCTCCTTATTAACCAACGCACTCCTGATGTTGGCGGTTGTACTGCTAATCTGGCAACAACAGAGATTAGCCAATGGTGAGGAAGAGACAACTACCCCAACAGTCACTGAAACCCAGGCTGCTGAACCAGAGTTAGGCCCCCGTCATCAACTCAATTATCAGCAATGGGTAGAAATCCTGAAAAAAGAAGCCAAGGTTGCATCGGAAAAACCACCGCAAAATCTCAGCATTTTAGCGGGAGATTCTTTAAGTTTGTGGTTTCCCCCAGAATTATTACCTGAAAACAGAAGTTGGCTCAATCAGGCTATTTCTGGCGAAACTAGCGACGGATTGCTGAAAAGATTAAATCTTTTTGACAATACCGAACCTGAGGTAATTTTTGTGATGATTGGCATTAATGATTTAATTCGCGGTAATGGCGATGAAATCATTTTAGAAAATCAACAGCAAATTCTGGCTTACCTGCGCAAAGTCCATCCTAAAGCCAAAATCTTTGTCCAATCAATTTTGCCGCATGGGGGAGCAGAATCAACTTGGGAAGGTAAAGAAAAATTGCTGAAAATTCCCAACAATCGAATTCAGCAGTTAAATCAGCAATTGCAAACCATAGCCAGCAATCAAGGCGTCAAGTATCTCGATTTATATAGCCTGTTTGTCAATCCTGAAGGTAATATTCGCAGTGAATTGACTACCGATGGCTTACACCTGAGTCCGCAAGGCTACATGGTTTGGGGAACTGCATTGCAGATTTATAGCCAACAAGCCGTAGAATTGCCACCGCCACCCCGGAAAAAGGATAAAGTTAAAGTTAAAATCTGAGCAATTATTCTTAGTTGGGTATAAAGCCAGCAGTTTTTGTCTGGAGGTAAGTAAGTCAGTGGGAAAAAACAAAACTAAGTTAAGAAAGGTAAACAAAGCTATGACTCTCTTCCCTCCTGCCATCTGCCATCTGCCTCCTGCCTTGCCATAGCGATAATTTTTAACACTGTACTACTTAAATTCAAAATCCAAAATCCCAAATCTAAAATTATCTAACCCATTGACACTTTCACAGAGTCAATAGCGTCTTGACGCGAGACAATGAGAAATGGTGAACTAACTTGAACAAACCAATGGATACAAAAGCTTTTAAACGTAGCCTGCAACACTCGGAAAACTATAATCGCAAAGGCTTTGGTCATCAAGCAGAAGTTGCTACCCAGTTACAGTCTGAATATCAAAGTAGCTTAATTCAGGAAATTCGCGATCGCAACTACAGGTTAGAACAAGGTGAAGTCACCATTTTGTTAGCGCAAGCCTTTGGTTTCTGTTGGGGTGTGGAACGTGCGGTAGCAATGGCTTATGAAACCCGCCAGCACTTCCCCAAGGAACAGATATGGATTACCAATGAAATTATTCACAATCCCTCTGTGAACCAGCGAATGCAGGAGATGGAAGTCCAATTTATCCCTGTCAATGCTGGTCAAAAAGATTTTTCTGTCGTTGGCAATGAAGATGTAGTTATTTTACCTGCCTTTGGTGCCAGCGTGCAAGAAATGCAAATTCTCCACGAAAAAGGCTGCAAAATCGTCGATACAACTTGTCCTTGGGTATCCAAAGTTTGGAATACAGTTGAAAAGCACAAAAAAATTGACTATACCTCAATTATTCATGGTAAATATAAGCACGAAGAAACTGTAGCCACAAGTTCCTTCGCAGGCAAATATTTAATTGTGTTAAATATGCGCGAAGCCGAATATGTGAGCAACTATATTTTACATGGAGGCGATCGCCAAGAATTTCTGCAAAAATTCGCTAAAGCTTGTTCTCCTGGCTTTGACCCAGATATAGATTTACAAAGAGTGGGAATTGCTAACCAAACTACCATGCTCAAAGGCGAAACCGAACAAATTGGTAGGCTGTTAGAGCGCACAATGATGCAAAAATACGGCCCTGCAGAAATCACTCAACATTTCCAAAGCTTTAACACCATTTGCGACGCTACCCAAGAACGTCAAGATGCAATGTTAGATTTAGTCGAACAAAACCTCGATTTAATGATAGTAATTGGCGGCTTTAATTCATCAAATACCACCCAATTGCAACAGATAGCTTTTGAAAAGGGAATTCCTTCATATCATATTGATTCTGTCGAGCGAATTAAATCGGCAAAGTCTATTGAACATCGCCAATTAACCGGAGATATAGTTACCGCAGATAATTGGTTACCTGAAGGGAAAATCAATGTCGGGATTACTTCTGGCGCTTCGACACCAGATAAAGTTGTTGAAGATGTCATCACCAGAATTTTTGCTTTGAAAGCAACAGTTTTGGCGCTGTAAATTTTGCCAACATTACAACTAACCAGATGAATTATCGGGGGTTTAGCAATGCTAAACCCCTACTCATGTTAATTTATTTGATAATGGTAATAATTAGTGCGATCGCTATTCAGCAACGACTAGAAAATCAGCAGCGCTCAGTGATAATCCCGCAGACAATTGTGCAAATTGTACCTGAGTAAATCCACTACCACTGCCATCTTGGTCAAAGTACAAAGCACCTGTAGCATTATTGTAGATAAATCTTTGAGTGTTATTTGTTGCAGCACTACCAATAGTAAACTGACTTGCTAATAGTCCACTGGTAGATAAGTCACCACGGAAACCAAAAATGGATAGCTGAATCAAATCATCAGTGGTACTAAAGTCAGAGATAGTATCGATACCTCCAAGATAAGTGTTAAAAACAAACGTATCATTACCATTGCCACCAATTAGGGTATCGTTCTTTGCATTCCCGTTGAGGCTATCATTACCATTACCTCCATCTAAAAGGTTATTATCACTAGAAAAACTCCCAAAGATTACGTCATTACCATTGCCACCTTTGATAGTATCATTGCCACCAAAGCCCCCATAAAAGGTATCGTCGCCATTACCACCTAAGAGACTGTCATCTTTCGATGTACCCCCTATGTTGAACTGTTCGATATTTTGAAAGTTAACTATTGCCGATGCAGTGGCGATTGTCCCATTATTAGTAGTTGCATCGAGACTCATGATCAACGAATCGCTCGTCCGAAGGTATTGGTTTTCAACTATCAATAAATCATTGCCTGCACCGCCATTAATCGTATCACGATCGCCACCGTACCAGTAGAAGGAGTCATCACCGTTACCTCCTAACAGTAAGTCATCATAGGCTGTACTTTTGAGGATCAAGCTTTCAATAGACTGGAAGCTAATCTGATTTGTCCCAGCAGTAATTGTGCCATTAGTAGTGGTTGTATCGAAGGCAACCGTAATTTTACCATTAGCTTCATAGTAATTCACAGACAAGCGATCGCTACCTGTACCCCCGTCTACAATCTGAGTTACTAAAGAAGCTGTATTAGTTGCATCTAAACTGAAGTAGTCATCGCCAGTATCTCCAGAAAACTTACTAGCTCCGGTGGCTCCTGTCACTAGAAACAAAAAATCATCTCCATTCCCACCAGAGAGAGTATCATTACCATCGAATACCACGAGACCATCGCTGCCATTGGTTCCTAAAATATTGTCATTGTAGGCTGTACCGTTGATGGATAGATGTTCGATATTTAAGAAGTTAATCGAGTGTGTACCATTCGTAATTGAACCATTAGTAGTGATGGGATCAAAAGTCATGGTGATACCATCAGTTGTATTTATAGAACCAAATTCCAAGTAATCCTCAGAAGTACCGCCGTCTATAGTATGAGTAACTAGGGAATCTGTAAAAGCTAAATTTATCCTTAAGAAGTCATCTCCAGCCCCACCATACAGGGTAGTGGAATTGCTTACTTCATGTACTTCTATTAAATCGTTACCTGCACCTCCATCTATGATGTTCTTACCAGATGCGTAGTGAACCAATATAAAATCGTCACCTGTGCCACCATTGAGGCTACAATTGCCACGAGAACCTGATTCTATAGTGTCGTTACCACCACCGCTGCTCATCGTATCATTGCCACTTTGACCCCCATAAAAGCGGTCGTTGCCATTGCCTCCTAAAATAAAGTCATTGTAGTTTGTACCGTAGATGTTGAGGCGATCGATATTACTGAAGCTAATAGAGTTAGTATTTGCTGTGACTGAACCATTCGTAGTGGTTGCATCCAAAGTCATTGTGATACCAGCGTTAGCATATAGGTAAAAAACGCTCAAGCGATCGTTACCTGTACCCCCATCTACTATCTGAGTTACTAAGTCAGCTGTATTAGCTGCGTCTAGGTAGAAGAAGTCATTACCATCTCCCCCATAAAACTTGTTAGCCCCTGTAACTCCATCAGCATAAAAGCTATCATTCCCAACCCCACCCGAAAGTGTATTTTTTCCGCTAGATCCCTCAATATTAAAGTAGTCATTTCCCTCATCCCCACTCAGTCTGTTATTCCCTGAGGAATTGCTCACAGACAACCAATCATCGCCAGATCCGCCTTTGAGGGTATTATTGCCTGTGGAATTATCGGCATGTAAGTAGTCATTGCCTGAACCACCGTCTAAAGTGTTACTAGTAGATGAAGATATAACACTTAGCTCATCATTACCATTTTCACCGTAAAGTTTGTTTTTGCCTTGAAAGTCGTAAAGATAGTCATTACCGTCACCACCGTAGATTGTGTCATTACCTAGCCCACCATACAGTGAATCTTGCCCTGCCTTCCCTTCTAGAGTATCGTTGCCTTCTCCACCATTGAGACTATTATTAAATTCATTACCCGTAATTCTATTACTGAGGGTATTTCCCGTCCCAGAAATTGCTGCGCCTGTGAGGGTAAGTCTTTCAATATAATTGCCCAATGTCCAGTCAACTGAAGAAATGACTGTATCTTTGCTACCACCAGGATCGCCAAGAGCGCCATTATTTTCACTAACAACATCGCCAAGGCTATCAACGATGTATGTATCGTTACCCGATCCCCCAGAAAGTGTATCATTCCCGCTACCACCATCGAGAGTATCATTACCACTACCACCATTAAGAACATCGTTACCTGCATAACCGTAAATGATATCGCTGCTAGTAGTGCCATTGAGTAAGTCGTCAGCCACTGTACCTTTAATTGTTGCCATTGTTTTATCCTTTATAGAGATCAGGTATTTGGTCAAAAACACGGTGCTAAATGCACAATTTTCCTTTCATAAGGCACAACAAAATTTAGGTAACCAACATTTCATTGATGTTGATTACTTTGCGATCCATACTGTGCGTTATGAGTAGCGCTTTGGGGAATTATTCCTGCTTGATTATCGGGTTGATTGAGCGTAGACGCGGAGCGGCTTGTCGTAGACATCGCTTTTCTAAAAGACTACTATCGCTGTTTCACTAATTAGGCAATTACAAATAATTTTTGGTCGTTTTCACATTTTTAACTCAGAGTTAACCTAAGTATTACTTACCATTAAATTATTGCTACAAGCCCTAAATTTATTTAATCTTTAAGAATCGATTATTACTCAAATTCAGTAATAGAAGATACTGGCGAGCAAATCTCCATAAATCATGCGGCTCCACTTGATTCCACCAAAATCACATAGGTATAGAACATAGGAGTATAGCACTCGAAGCATAGATTAGGACAAGGACTGATGCTCAAACATGGATAATAGAAGGGTTTCAAAGCTGTTCCCTGTTCTCTGTTCCCTGTTCCCTGCTATAAACCTATGCTCTATTCCATCATTATTTAACAAACAGCAGAAATCTGCGTTGGGCAAGCCCTTAACCTCGATCAAACAACAACAAAATTAGTAGAAGTGAGTGCTAATCCTGCAGACAATTGTGCAAATTGTACCTGATACCCACCGCCGCCATAAAGGTCAAAGTACAAAGCACCCGTAGCGTCGTCGTAGATAAATCGGTGCGTGCTATTTGTGGCATCAGTACCAATGGTAAACAGACTGGATGAAAGTACACCAAGCGATAATCCACCACCGAAATTATTGAAACTATTAGCCGACAAGTGAATTAAATCATCAGTTGTATTGAAGTCAGAGATAGTATTAATGCCATTATAATAATATCCATTCAGAATGAAGATATCATTACCATCACCACCGTTCAGGGTGTTATTACCTCCCCTGCCATTGAGATAATCATTACCATTGCCACCAGTCAGGATATCATTGCGATCGCTCCCAAAGATGGTATCATCTCCATCACCACCGTTAAGGGTGTTATCGCCATAGGTATCATAGTAATAGTAATAGTAACTATTATTTACTTCCAGATAATCATTACCATTGCCTCCGTTCAAGCTATTCTGTCCATAATAATCATTAGATATGAGCCTATCGTCTCCATCATCACCATTTAAAATCTTAATACCACTATAATATTGGGCATTTATCACATCATTTCCTGCACCGCCGCTAATTGTATCATTGCCACCATAACCCCCGTTTAAAGTATCATCACCATTGCCTCCTTGAAGATTGTCACTGTAGGATGTCCCAGATATATTCAATTTTTCAATATTCAAGAAGCTGACTTGATTCGTACCCACAGTAATTGTGCCATTAGTAGTGGTTGCATCCAAAGTCATGCTAATACCACCATTAGCACCAGAGTAATTAACCTCCAAGTAGTCGTTAAGAGTACCCCCGTCTACTATCTGAGTTACTAAGGAATCTGTATAATTTGCGGATAAAATGAAGGAGTCATCGCCAGCCCCACCATTCAACGTGTTCGCACCTTTGACAGCAGCTGTTAGGGTATCGTTGCCATCTCCTCCATTCAAGATGTTATTGCCAAAGTAAGAGTAATAGAATGAGCCGGTAATACTTAGCAAATCGTTACCTGCACCACCGCTAATTGTATCGTTACCACCATAGCCTCCGTAGAGGTAGTCATCGCCATTGCCTCCAACAATATTGTCATCATAGGCTGTACCTGTGATATTAAACTTTTCGATATTTTGGAAGCTAATTTGATTTGTACCCGCAATCATTAAGCCATTATTAGCGCTTGGATCTAAGGTCATGCTGATGCCACCGTTAGCGCTAGAATAATTAACCTGCAAGTAGTCGTTAAAAGTACCCCCATCTACTACGTTAATTACTAAAAAATTTGTGTCACTTGCGGATACAAAGAATTCGTCATCGCCTGCGCCACCATTGAGGGTATTCGCACCAATATCAGCCTCTGCTGTTAGCTTATCGTTGCCATCACCTCCATTGACGATGTTATTGCCTCTTGAGTCGGTAATACTTAGCCAATCGTTACCTGCACCACCGTTCAGGGTGTTATCACCTCTAGCAAACTGAGCAGATAAGGTGTCATTTCCTGCATCACCATTCAGGGTGTTATTACCTGCGGAATCATTGATGGACAAGTTATCATCCCCATACTCCCCAAAAAACGTATTAGCACCTGTAACTCCACGAGCATCAAACTCATCATTCCCATCCCCCCCAAAAAACGTATTAGCGCCCGTAACTCCATTGATATAAAACTGATCGTTTCCAGTCCCACCAGAGAGCGTATTTTTACCGATAGATCCCTCAAGATAAAAAATGTCATTTCCTGCGTCACCACTCAGGCTGTTATTACCTGAAGAATTGTTGACTGACAATTGATCGTTTCCAGATCCCCCCTTGAGGGTATTATTGCCACTGGAATTATTAGCAAGTAAGTAGTCTTGTTCCGAGCCACCATCTAAAAGATTACTTGTAGATGAATTGGAAACATCTAGCGTATCATTGCCGTTTTCTCCGTAGAGGCTGTTGTTGCCTTGATTGTCGGAGAGCTTGTCATCATCATCACCACCGTAGAGTTTGTCATTACCTAGCCCGCCAGACAATGAATCTGCACCTACCATTCCTTTGAGGGTATCGTTGCCATCCCCACCAGATAGTAAATTGTTAAATCTATTACCCGTAATCGTATTATTGAGTGCGTTTCCCGTCCCAGAAATTGCTGTCCCAGTTAGAATCAGCTTTTCAATATAATTGCCCAATGTCCAATTAACCGCAGACTTGATAGTATCAATGCCACCTGCATCGCCGCCTGCACCATTATCTTCACTCACAACATCATCAGCGCTATCAACGATGTATGTATCATTACCAGAACCACCAGACATAGTATCGTTGCCACTACCACCATCAAGGGTATCGTTCCCTGTACCAGCATTGAGAATGTCATTACCCTCATAACTGTAAATGATATCGCTGCTAGTAGTGCCATTGAGGATGTCGTCAGCTACTGTACCTTTAATTGTTGCCATTGTTTTATTCCTTTTAACTATTGAATTCTTCACGAGAAAATTCTGTACTTAGGGCACAATTCCTCTGCCACAAAGTACGATAATGAAGCGATCGCGCACCTCATAAATAAAAAGCGCGATTGCACGCTAGTATGTTACAAGCCGTAAACATACTTGCAACCTTAGCAATTACCAACGAAAACCCTTGCCAGTATTGTCATGGCGTTGAATTTTCTGAGGCTATTGCCTAGCTTTGATTAGTTAAACAATTACAAATAATTTTCAGCAGTTGCTAGCTGCTTAATTAATTGCTCAATGCCAATGCTCTATGAATTTGCACATTTATGCCAAAATAAACCAGAAGCCACTCACTCACCAACAAAACCTGCTTATCGTAAAAAAGCGGTTGCCGACTTCCAAGGTACGGAAACTGATTCCTAGAACACAGGCTAGTTATTTACATCTTCATAGATCATTGCTCTGATTATTTAATTACCATAAATTCCCTCAACATATCTGAACTTTATCCAATCTTTAAATATTTATGACTGTTATTTAAATTTTTAGTAAAATCCTGCAAATGAATCTTAATTAAGAGTGAGATATTTCCAGCTTTTTTTCAGCGTTACAAAAAACCAAAAATATATGTTTTTATATGATTTTGACTGGTTTAATTTATTGTACTTTTATCAATAAGTAAAAAGAATTAATTATGCCAGATGATTGCGAAACAGGCGATCGCAATATCTGATACCATTTCACAAAAAATTATGATGTGGATGTATTATCCCATGAAAAGACAGCAGGTATAGAACATAGGTACAAACCTATAGCAATCCTAAATAATGTGTGAAAGATTACATAAATGATTGTTGGCTGTTAACCGTTGATAGTCAACATTCACCAGTCAACAGCCAAAACCGATATTTTTCACAACTGAAATAGGATTGCTATATGTCCCATACCCGTTTTTAAACAAACATGAGAAAATCTGCAATTGATTAACGAATCACAAAATTAGCAGCACTCAGTGATAATCCAGCAGATAATTGGGCAAATTGTACCTGAGTAAATGCAGTTGCACTGCCATCTTCATCAAAGTACAAAGCGCCTGTACCATTATTGTAAATAAATCGCTGAGTACTTGTTGTGGCAGCAGCACCAATAGTAAACTGACTCGATAAAAGTGTACCGGACGATAATCCATCACCGAAACCAGTCGCAAATATCTGAATTAAATCATCCGTTGTACTGAAGTCAGTGATAGTATCAATACGACTAAAGTACCTATGATACAAAGTGAAAGTATCTTTACCATTGCCACCAGTCAGGGTATCATTGCGATCGCTCGTATAAAAGATGTCGTCGCCATCACCACCAATGAGGATACAACGGCCATTAGAAGATCCAAATAGTGTATCATTACCTCTCCCCCCACTAATAGTATCGTTACCACCAAGGTCGCCGTGGAGGTAGTCGTCGCCATTCCCTCCTAGAATATTGTCATCGTAGTTTGTACCGTTGATCGTTAACCGTTCGATACTCTGAAAGTCAATTTTGTATGTACCTGCAGTAATTGTGCCATTAGTAGTGGTTGCATCTAAGGACATGACGATACCACCGTTAGAAGTGATGTAATCAATTTTTAAAAAATCGTTACCCGTACCACCATCTAACGTCTGAGTCACCAAGGAAGATGTACTACTTTGCTCTATATAAAAGGAGTCATCGCCAGCTCCACCATTTAAGATGTGATTGCCAGAAGAACCATAGGAAATAGTTAGTATATCGTTACCTGTACCACCATCGAGGATACTATTGCCATTAGAAGATGCAAATAGTGAATCGTCACCTGCACCCCCAGTCATGGTATCATTACCCCGATATGCTAACAATTCATCGTCGCCATTGCCTCCTTGAATCTTGTCATCATATTCTGTACCAAAGATATAGAAACTTTCGATAGCCTGGAAGCTAACAAAGGCAGTCCCAGCAGTAACTGTGCCATTGGTATTGGTTCCATCCAAGGTCATGTTGATGCCACTATTAGCACTACCAAAAATTATATTCAGGCGATCGTTACCTGCACCTCCATTCACAATATTATTGTTATCACTAAACAATAAGTCGATGATATCGTCGCCTGCACCACCATTAACCGTATCATTGCCACTGATGAAATCAAAGTAGTCGTTGCCATTGCCTCCTTGAATGTTGTCATCGTAGTTTGTAGCATTTATGCGCAGTTGTTCAATACTCAGGAAGGTAGTTTTGTTCGTACCAGCAGTAATTGAGCCATTAGTATTGGTAGCATCCAAAGTCATGATGATACCACCGTTAGCAATATTGTTAATAATCCACAAGTAATCGTTACCTACACCTCCGTCTACTGTCTGAGTAACTAAAGAAGAAGGAGATGTTTCAGATTCTTCCGAACCAATGAATAAAGTAAAGGAGTCATCGCCTGCGCCACCACTTAGGCTATTAGTACCAGTAACACCATAGGCTACTAATTTATCGTTACCATCACCTCCATCCAAAATGTTATTGCCATTCGATTCTCTAACAGAGAGGTAATCGTCACCTATACCACCATAGAGGAATTTGTTGCCTATTATCGAATATTCGGCTCCGATCGCATCGTTACCTGCACCACCGCTAATAGTATCATTGCCACCTATGGCATCTATTGCATCGTTGCCATTACCTCCTTGAATATTGTCATCATAGTTAGTACCTCTGATACTGAAGCTTTCAATATTCTGAAAGCTAACTTTTTGAGTACCAGATGTAATTGAGCCATTAGTGGTGCTTGCATCTAAAGTCATAGTGATGCCAGCATTAGCATTAAGAAAAAATAAGTCTAAAACATCGTTACCTAACCCTCCGTCTACTATCTGAGTTACTAAGGAGGTTGTATTCATTGGGGATAGATAGAAAAAGTCTTCGCCATCCCCACCGTAAAACTTATTAGCCCCCTCGATGTAATCGGCAGAAAAGTAATCATTCCCAGTTCCGCCTGAGAGAGTATTGTTCCCCCTAGAGCCATCGATATCCAAGATATCATTTCCCCCATCGCCACTGAGACTGTTATTACCTGAGGAATCGTTGACATCTAACCTATCATCGCCAGATCCCCCCTTGAGGGTATTTTTGCCACTGGAGTTATCGGCATATAAGTAGTCATTTCCATCATCGCCACTCAGGGTGTTATTACCAGATGAATCGTTGATATACAGCAAATCATCGCCAGATCCCCCCTTGAGGGTATTATTGCCTGTAGAATTGTAAGCATATAAGAAATCCCTGCCTAAGCCACCGTCTAAAAGATTACTCCCAGAAGAGTTGGCAATATCTAACCAATCATCACCATCTTCACCGTAAAGTTTGTTCTTACCTTCAAAGTCGTAAAGACGGTCATTACCGTCACCACCGTAGATTGTGTCATTACCTAGCCCACCATACAGTGAATCTTCTCCTGTCTTGCCTTCTAGGGTATCGTTGCCTTCTCCACCATTGAGTATATTGTTAAGTGCATTACCCGTAATTCTGTTACTGAGGGTGTTTCCCGTGCCAGAACTTGCTGTTCCTGTGAGGGTAAGTCTTTCAAGATAATTGCCCAATGTCCAGTCAACTGAAGAAATGACTGTATCTCTGCTACCACCAGGATCACCACCTGTACCATTGTCTTCTCTGACAACATCGCCAAGGCTATCAACGATGTATGTATCATTACCCGCTCCCCCAGAAAGTGTATCATTGCCGCTACCGCCATCAAGGGTATCGTTACCGCTACCGCCATTGAGGACATCATTACCTGCATAACCGTAAATGATATCGCTGCTAGTAGTGCCATTGAGAATATCGTCAGCCACGGTACCTTTAATTGTTGCCATTTTTTTATTTTTAGAGATAAATTATCTAGTCAAAAACTCAGCGCTGAATCCACAATTCCCCTTTGACAAAGCGCAACAAGATTTAGATGATCAACTTTTCGTTGATGTAAATTGCTATTTGATAAACACTGTGCTTGATCAGTAGCGCTTTGGGGGATTGTTCAAACTTGATTATGGAGTTGATTGAGCGTAGACGCGGAGCGGCTTGTCGTAGACATCGCTCTTTTGAGAAACTTATTATTGCTGTTTGATTAGCTAGGCAATTACAAATAATTTTTGGTTGTTTTCACCTTTATTAACTCAGAGTTAACCTGAGTATTACTTACCATAAATTATCTCTACAACTCCTAAATTTATCTAATCTTTAAGAATCGTTTCTTGCTGAAATCAAGTAGTCTTAGATACTGGGTATCAAATCTCAATAA
The DNA here is from genome assembly GCF_963889195.1 of Calothrix sp. FACHB-168. NCBI lineage: Bacteria > Bacillati > Cyanobacteriota > Cyanophyceae > Nostocales > Calotrichaceae > Calothrix > Calothrix sp. FACHB-168. The sequence continues at coordinate 33,233 of NZ_CAWPNJ010000031.1, read as the reverse complement.
ATCGTGAGCTTCATCAGTCAGGTTTCGGCGGCTCAACTTGATTCCATAAAAATTAAATGGGTAGAGAACATAAGAGGATGTTTTAAAAGTCCTTTCGTTGGTAGCAAAAAGTTTTAGATCCCCCTAAATCCACGCCACTGATACCGTTGGCGAATGTAATACATAGTTGTATTTTTTAGTATTACGTAAGCTCAAACCTTCAATCTGTGGTTGCGGCTTTTAGTTGTAACACATTTGTCTGTGAGTTTGTAACACTTTCGCCAACAGTATCCGCCACTTGCTACAACGGGGGGAACCACCAAGGGCGCAGTGGCTCCCCTTAGAAAGGGGAGGCACTGCGTTGGGCGGGTTTCCCGACTTGTTCGCTGAAAGCGTTCCCGAAGGGTAGCAACTGCCGTGGACTTTGATTGTATTTCCCCCCTTAAAAAGAGGGATAGGGGGGATCGATTAGTATGAAGATACAGCCAACAACTTTTCAAACAACCTCTAGGAGTAAACCTATGCACTATCCCATAATTCTTCAACCAAGACCAGAAAATTTGCGTTTGCCAAGCTCTGAAGCTGGATTAAACAACAACAAAATCAGCAGCCCTCAGTGATAATCCAGCAGATAATTGGGCAAATTGTACTTGAGTAAATGCACTAGCACTACCATCAGAGTCAAAGTACAAAGCGCCTGTACCATTATCGTAGATAAATCGCTGTTGGCTATTTGTGGCAGCAACACCAATGGTAAACTGGCTTGATAAGAGTACACCAGGCGATAATCCACCACCAAAACCTTCACTATATACCTGAATTACATCATCAGTATTACTGAAGTCAGAGATAGTATCAATTACTGCATTGTAGTTATAGAACACAAATGTATCATTACCATTGCCACCAATCAAGACATTATTACCATCACCCGCAAAGAGGATATCGTCGCCATTGCCACCATTGAGGGTACAATTGCCAGTAGAAGATGCGCTGAGTGTATCGTTCCCTGTACCGCCACTAATGGTATCGTTGCCACCGCTACCCCCGTAAAGGCCGTCGTCGCCATTGCCTCCCTGAAGACTGTCATCGTAATCTGTACCGATGATAGTAGTTAACTTTTCGATATTCTGGAAAATTAGCTCAAAAGTGCCTGCCGTAATTGAGCCATTAATAGTGGTTGCATCCAAGATCATGGTAATGCCAGCGTTGGCAGCAGAGTAAGAAATTTCCAAATAATCATTACCTGTACCACCATCTACCTTTTGAGTAACTAAAGAAGAAACAGATGTATCAGAAACAAAGATTTCAAATCTATCATCGCCAGCCCCAGCATTGAGAACGATCGCACCAGTAGCAACAGTCGCTTGTAACCAATCGTTACCATCACCTCCATCCAAAATGTTATTGGCAGATGTGTATGAACAATCTAGAAAATCGTCACCTGTACCACCATTGAGTATCTTAGTTCCAGTGGAAGATGAGTATAGGTAATCGTTACCAGCACCACCGCTAATCGTATCATTGCCACCATCACCTCCGTTGAGGTTGTCGTTGCCATTACCTCCTTGAATATTGTCATCGTATTCTGTACCTAAAATATCAAGGCTTTCAATATCAAAGAAGTTAACCTGATTTGTTCCCGCAGTAATTATGCCATTAGTCGTGGTTGCATCTAAAATCATGCTGATGCCACCGTTTGCAGCAAATACGCTCAGGGTATCATTTCCTGCACCACCATTAATCGTATCCTTGCCACCACCACTGTAGAGAAAGTCATTGCCATTGCCTCCTAATATCTTTTCATCGTAGGCTGTACCAAGTATTTCCAGCCGTTCGATATTCTGGAAACTAACCTGATTAGTGCCAGCAGTAATTATGCCATTAGTCGTGGTTGCATCCAAAGTCATGGTGATGCCACCGTTAGCATTGAGGTAATCAAGTTTCAAATAATCATTACCTATACCACCGTCAACCTTCTGAGTAATTAAAAAAGCTGTGTTAGTTGCAAATATAAGTACAGAGTCATCGCCAGCCCCACCATTAACTGTGCAAGCACCTGCGATCGCTTCAACTTCTAGCCGATCGTTACCAGCTCCGCCGCTAATTTTATCATTGCCACCACCACTGTAGAAGGAGTCGTCGCCATTACCTCCTTGAAGCAAGTCATCATATACTGTACCGAATATATTCAATGTTTCAATATTCCAGAAGCAAATCTGATTTTTACCAGCAGTAATTGTGCCATTAGTTTTGGTTGCATCCATTGTCATGATGATGGCACTGTTAGCATTAGAGTAACTAACAGACAAATAATCCTTACCTACTCCCCCGTTGAGCTTTTGGGTTATTAAGTCAGCAGTATTAGCTAGGTTTAGATAGAAAAAGTCATCACCATTTCCCCCGTAAAACTTATTAGCCCCTGTGACTTGTGAGGCAAAAAAGCTATCATTCCCCGCCCCACCAGAGAGAGTATTGTTACCGCTAGAGAAACTAATATTAAAGAAGTCATTTCCGCGATCGCCATTGAGGATGTTATTTCCTGATGAATTACCGATAAACAAGTCATCATTCCCAGATCCCCCCTCTAGGGTATTATTGCCGCTGGTATAGCTAGCATATAAGCGATCGTTCCCTGTTCCACCATTAAGCAGATCGTTGCCACTACTACCATTGAGAATGTCATTACCTTGATAACCGTAAATGCTGTCGTTGCTATTAGTTCCATTAAGGATATCGTCAGCTGCAGTACCTTTAATTGTTGCCATAATTTTCTTCCTCAAAAATTTGTGAACATATAAGTATGGTGGTTAAAGCCAGCCATACAAAAACTATTAGGGGTTTAAGCATTGCTCAACCCCTGGTGATAATTGCGCGCTATTAAGCAACAACTCTAAAATTCGCAGCGCTGATTGTGCGATCGCCAAACAATGGATTCACTAATTGGGCAAATTGTACCTGCGCAAATCCAGTTCCACTACCATCAGAGTCAAAGTACAAAGCACCTGTAATATCGTTGTAGATAAATCGCTGATTGCTATTTGTAGCCGCCGCACCAATGGTAAATCGACTTGATGAGAGTTCGCCGGCTGATAACCCACCACCAAAACCAGCCGCAGATACTTGAATTAAATCAAAATATTCTATTGTTTCAAAATTAGCAATGGTATCAATGCCTTCATTGTAATTATTGAAAACAAAAGTATCATTATGTAGACCGCCATAGAGAGAATCATTGCCATTGCCACCAGTGAGGATATCATCTCCATAATTCCCAAGCAGGGTGTCATCTCCATCACCACCATTGAGAATTGTGGTACCTCCATCATTAACAAAATCCTCCAAAAAGTCATTACCACCACCACCATTCAAGGTATCTAGCCCTTCTTCGCCGGAATATAGGATGTCGTTGCCATCGCCTCCTTGAAGATAATCGCTGTAGGCTGAACCACTGATGATAAATCTTTCAATATTGGAGAAGCTAATCGTGCTAGTACCAATAATTAAGCCATTAGTCTTGGTTTCATCCGAGAAGCTCATGACGATTGGCTTGCGGTTTGATGAACCACCATTTTCATCGTAAAAGACAGACAACACATCGTTACCTGCACCGCCGTTAATCGTATCATTGCCACCATAGCCAGCACCCAAGGTGTCATCACCATTACCGCCTTGAAGATAATCACTGAAACGTGAACCAGAGATGAGAAATCTTTCGATACTTGAGAAACTAATGCTGTCAGTACCGCTAGTCAGAGTGCCATCAGTGGTATTTGCATCCAAAGTTAAACTTATGGCACCCTTATAATCATTGTAAACTACAGACAATAAATCATTACCTGCACCGCCGTTAATCGTATCATTGCCACCATCATTTTCACCCGCACTTAGGGTGTCGTCGCCATTACCTCCTTGAAGCAAGTCATCTGAGCGCGTACCCTGAATATTAAATTTTTCGATACTTTCAAAACTAATTGTGTTAGTACCCGCAGTAATTGTGCCATTACCGGGGTTGGCATCCAAAGTCATGACAATTGCACCAGGAGCATTGTTAAACAACAATAAATCGCTACCTGCGCCGCCCTTAATCGTATCATTGCCTATGATTTGCGAAAAAGTATCGTCGCCATTACCGCCTTGAATTGAGTCATTAAAGGATGTACCCCGAATATGAAATTTTTCGATATTTTGAAAACTAATCCTATTAGTACCGGCAGTAATTGTGCCATTAGTCGTGCTGGAACTCAAAGTCATGGTGATGCTACCATTGGCGTTACGGTAATCAATATCCAAGTAATCGTTACCATTACCACCATCTACGGTTTGAGTGACTAAAGATGCTGTATTAGCTGCGCCGAAAAAGAAAGAGTCATCACCATCCCCCCCAGAAAAACTATTAGCTCCAGTAGCTATACTGGCAGGTGTATTGAAAAAGTATTCATTGATATGGTAAAAACTATCGTTTCCAGCTCCTCCAGAAAGAGTATTTTTGCCGCTAGAGCCAAAAACATATAAGTAGTCATTTCCGGTATCACCATTGAGGGTGTTATTTCCTGAAGAATTGTTTGCAGACAAGCGATCGTCTCCAGATCCCCCTTGAAGGGTATTATTTCCCGTTCCCCCAGAAGCAATTAATTCGTCATTTCCCGTTCCCCCATCTAAAAGGTTACTGTTAGACGAAGCAAAAGCAGTTAGGAAATCATTACCGTCTTCTCCATATAGACTGTTATCACCTTGATTGTCGTCAAGGTAGTCATTACCGTCACCACCATAGAGTTGGTCATTACCTAGCCCTCCTTGTAATGTATCTGATGCTAACAGTCCTTTGAGGGTATCATTACCATTTTGACCCAAGAGAGAATCATTGCCATTACCTGCTTGAATATCGTCATCGTAGGTGGTACCAATTATGGATAGACGTTCGATATTTTGAAAGCTAATTTTATTGGTACCAGCCGTAATGATGCCTTTATTAGTGGTTGTATCCAAAGACATGATCATACCACCGTTAGCATTTGAGTAATTGACTGTCAACACATCGCTTAAATTACCCCCGTCTACTGTCTGGGTAATTAAGAAAGCTGTATTAGTTGCAGATATATAAAATTCATCATTACCATCCTCTCCGTAAAACTTATTAGCACCTGTGAATTGTTGCACGAAAAAGTTATCGTTCCCTGTACCACCATAAAGGGTATTGTTGCCGCTAGAGCCGTTAATATTAAATGAATCATTTCCTGCATCGCCTCGGAGATTGTTATTACCTGAAGCCTGAAATACAGATAAGAAATCATCTCCAGATCCGCCCTTGAGGGTATTGTTGCTGCTGGAATACTGGGCATATAAGTAGTCATTTCCTGACCCACCGTCTAAAGTATTACTTGTAGATGAATAGGAAACATCTAGGGTATCATTGCCCAATTCACCATACAGCCTGTTCTTACCTTGAAAGTCGTAAAGATAGTCATTACCATCACCACCGTATATAGTGTCATTACCTAGCCCACCATACAGTGAATCACTTCCTGCCAGCCCTTCTAGAGTATCGTTGCCTTCTCCACCATTGAGGATATTGTTAAGTGCATTACCCGTAATTCTGTTATTGAGATTGTTTCCCGTGCCAGAAATAGCTGCGCCTGTGAGGGTAAGTCTTTCAATATAATTGCCTAATGTCCAGTCAATTGAAGAAATGACTGTATCTCTGCTACCACCAGGATCGCCGCCTGCACCATTGTCTTCACTGACAACATCAGCAAGGCTATCAACAATGTATGTATCGTTACCCCCTCCCCCAGAAAGTGTATCGTTACCACTACCACCATCAAGAGTATCGTTACCGCTACCACCATTGAGGACATCATTACCTGCATAACCGTAAATGATGTCAGCACTAGTAGTTCCATTAAGAATATCGTTCGCAGCAGTACCTTTAATTGTTGCCATGATTTTCTTCCTCAAAAATTTGTGAACATATAAGTATGGTGGTTAACGCCAGCCATACAGAGATGATTAGGGATTTAAGTATTTGCTCAACCCCTGGTGATAATTGCGCGCTGTTAAGCAACGACTAGAAAATTCGCAGCGCTAATTGTGCGATCGCCAAAATATGGATTCACTAATTGGGCAAATTGTACCTGAGCAAATCCAGTTCCACTACCGCCATTGAGGACATTGTTACCTTCATAACCGTAAATGCTGTCAGCACTAACAGTTGCATTCAGGATGTCGTCTAATGTAGTTCCGTAAATTATTGCCATTGTTTTATTTTTTTGTAAATAATTTATCTTGTTACTAACTTGGCGCTAAATGTACAATTCCTATCTCACAAAGCAGGACAATTTTCAGCGAGCCACTTTTTGTTAATGTTGCTCTCCTAGCGAGGGATACTGCAATTTACTAGTAATGCTTCAGAAAATTATCCATACTTTAATTTGGGATTGATGGCGCGATCGCACTTTTAATCAAGGATGGTTACTGCTGTCAGAACTATACAAGCATCAATAATGAATATGTTTTACTTGTTTTTACTTTCTTAACTCAGAGTTAACCTGAGTATTTACTTACCATAAATTCTCGGAAGAATGCCTAACTTTATCTAATCTTTAAAAATTTCACTGAGGCCAATTTAGTATTACAAGACATCAAAAATAAAGTCTCAATAAAATTTGATATTTCTTAGTCATATTTTATCGATATCACCTGCAAAACACTGATAATATATAGGTTTTTAATTAACCATAAGTAGGTAAGCAGGTATAGAAAAAATATAATAATAATTTAAATAATATTGGCAGCTAATCAATATAAAACATATTTCAGGTAAATGAGGTACGCGCTTCGGGGCATGGCAGTGCCAATGCCCCTACCATCAAAGATTATCTGTATCTGACAAAGTTGGAATTCGCTGTATTCTCAAGGGTATACCAATGACCAATGATAATATAATGCGATCGCATATCTGAGCCATTAGCGTTGAATATGCGATCGCACTATAGTCAAAACAGATTTACAAAGATAAGCCAGTGGTAATTCGTTGCATAGCTTCTTCTACATTTTCTCGGCTATTAAATGCAGAGATGCGGAAGTAACCTTCGCCAGCAGCACCAAAGCCAGAACCAGGAGTGCCAACAACGTTAACGTTTTGCAGTAATTTATCAAAAAATTCCCAACTTGATAAACCATTGGGAGTTTTCACCCAAACATAAGGGGCATTGACACCACCATATACTGATAATCCGGCGGCTGTTAGCTTTTCGCGAATAATTTTAGCGTTTTCCAAATAAAAGCTGACTAATCCTTGGATTTGCGCCTGTCCTTCTGGGGAATAAACAGCTTCCGCACCGCGCTGTACAATGTAAGATACGCCGTTAAACTTGGTAGACTGGCGACGATTCCACAGTTTCCACAGTTCAACATCAGAACCATCAGCCGCTTTGGCTGTCAAAGTTTTGGGAACGACCGTTAAAGCACAACGAGTGCCGGTGAAACCTGCATTTTTGGAGAAAGAACGAAACTCAATGGCGACATCCCTAGCACCTTCAATTTCATAAATCGAATGGGGAATTGCCGGATCAGTGATGTAAGCTTCGTAAGCAGCATCAAAGAAAATAATCGAGTTATTCGCCTTTGCATAGTCTACCCAAGCTTTCAGGTGTTCCTTACTAGCAGTTGCACCGGTGGGGTTATTGGGAAAGCAAAGATAAATTAAATCGACTTTCTGGTTTGGTATCTCTGCGGTGAAGTTATTCTCGGCGGTAATGGGGAGATAGACTAAGCCAGCAAACTCGCCTTTGTCGTTAGCGACACCTGTATTACCTGCCATGACATTAGTATCTACATAGACAGGATAAACCGGATCGGTAACCGCGATCGCATTATCATGACCAAAAATTTCTAAAATATTCCCCGTATCGCATTTAGAACCATCAGAAATAAAAATTTCCGATGCATCGATATCCGCACCCCTAGCTTGGAAATCTTGCGCTGCAATCTTTTCCCTTAACCAAGCATAACCTTGTTCGGGGCCGTAGCCTTTAAAAGTTGCGCGATCGCCCATTTCCTCTACAGCCTTAATCATTGCTGTGCGACAAGCTTCAGGTAGAGGTTCTGTAACATCGCCAATTCCCAACCGAATAATTTTCGCATCCGGATTGGCTTGGGCAAAAGCATTTACCCGCCGTGCAATTTCGGGAAATAGGTAACCTGCTTTCAGCTTCAGGTAGTTGTCGTTAATCGTTGCCATAGTAGATTGAGAGAAATACCATCAAACAAGCTTACTGCGAACAGATTACAAATTATAAAGTTTTGCCGTAATTCTCGAATCGCAGACAGCTAATGACTTTACTACAAGGGTAATGTCGGGGTATTTCACGTTGACGGTTGACGGTTGACGGTGTTGGGTTGTCTTTCATTCCATTCCTAGAAGGGATGGAATGAAAGACGGATTTTTATATAGTAGTAAATATAACATTTAACTAATATAGCGATCGCACAACCTCAAACTATTATTTATTCTGACTTTCAATTGATTTAAAAAACTGCGTAATCTCTTGCACTGAACGAATGTGATAAATGTTTTTGCTACTTTGAGCCTGTGCAATATACTCACGATATTTTGGCGTCAAATATTTGTCGCATAACCACAGCACGCGGTAGCTATTTAGCGAACTACTGAAGATAGAACTATTTTCCGGCCAGCCGGCTGGGGGTTGAAAGTAACCTGTAATTAACCGTTTAGTTACCCACCAAAAATGCACATATAGGGGTAAATCGATAAATACCAAACTATCCGCTTCGTTGAGTCTAGGCCAAAGAGTTTCCATTGAACCAAAACCATCAATAATCCATTGGTTATTAGCTAAAATTTCCCCATGAATGCGCTGATACTCTTCATCTGAAATTTTAGCGCCCCCTGGTTGATATTGAATTTTATCTAAAATGTATAGTGGTAAACCAGTAATTTGTGATAATCTCCGGCTGAGAGTTGATTTACCGCCTCCCGTATTACCAAACACTGCTACTTTTTTCATTAGTACTCTTCTTTGCGATTGAGTAGTCTCTTAGACTAGATTCAAGTCAAGCGCTAATATTTTCTGAAATAAAAAAAAATATCAAAATTTTATTGCCGTCAGGGTAATGTCAGAATTGTGAGTTTCCAGGGGTTGCTTTGTTCTTTGTTTTCTGTTATTGGTTCCCTTGTTTTAGTCCTGTTTGGGGATTAATGCTCTTTGCTGCCCCAAGACTCGTATGATCAGAATATCAGAAACGTCATAACAGCCAGATCTTTACTGTAAAACATGGGCAGTATTTGGGAACTCGATTTTTACTCCCGTCCGATTTTGGACGAAAATCAAAAAAAAGTTTGGGAAGTCTTAGTTTGCGAAAGTCCCTTGGATGTCCGCGCCAAAACAGATGCAATGTTTCGGTATGCTAAATATTGCCCCAGTACTCAGGTAAATTCAGTTTGGTTGCGGACTGCATTGCAGGAGGCTATTGACCAAGCACAAGAAGCGCCAATTAAAATTCGCTTCTTCCGTCGCCAAATGAACAATATGATTACAAAAGCTTGTCAAGATGTGGGAATTCCGGCTCAAGCTAGCCGGCACACTTTACTACTGAATCAATGGCTACAACAAAGAATGGAGGAGGTATATCCCAATGAACCAGGATATCAACCAGGAACTAATCCTTCAGTGCGCTTAGAAAGTCCTTTACCACAGCGCTTACCAGATGCTTTAGAAGGTAATAAATGGGTATTTGTTTCCTTACAAGCTGGGGATTTAATGGAGATGCCAGACTGGGAAATTGGTTTTGGCGAAGCTTTTCCCTTAGAATTGGCGAAGGTATCTCCAGAAACCAGGATTCCCGGTGTCTTGATTTTTTCACCTAGAGCCTTACCCATCGCAGGCTGGATGTCTGGTTTGGATTTAGCTTACTTAAGATTTGACACGAGTGTCGGCTCAAGATTAGTCTTAGAAACTGGAGTCACAGAAAGCTGGATTTTGGCAAATATCAAAAATCCCCAAACTTTAGTAGAAGCCAAAGGTTTTGAAACTGCCAAAAAAGAAGCTAATGGCGTGCATTTTATTGGCGTACAATCAAATCCGCAAGCAGAATCTTTTGCCGGCTTTTGGCTGTTACAGGAGGTGAATTTGCCTTAAAAATCCCTACCTACAAGGATTAGGGATGAATTCAGCAGTCAGTAGTCAGCCAGAAGATAACAAATAACTGACAACTGACACCCAAAGCGCTGTAAATTAGTGGCAGATTATGGGGGGAATTGGCATGAAGAACAACATTCAGAGTAATGATGGTCTTGACTAAATTACTCACTTAATCATCCAAAGAATAAGAACTGATATATGTCGATGATTTGGGATAATGATCTGCGTTCATCTGCGATTCAAAATCCACAATCCACAATTTACCAAGGGTCATGGGTTCTGAGAATTTCTTACGAGATAATCTAGCGGAACATCTGCTAGAACTAGCTATCAAGTCGGGAGCAGAAGCTGCGGAAGTTTATCAATCGCGATCGCTTTCTCGTCCCATATTTTTTGAGGCCAATCGTCTCAAACAGCTAGAAACGAGCCAATCTGAAGGTACAGCACTGCGGTTGTGGCGCAATGGTCGCCCCGGCCTAACTGTCGCTTATGGGAATATAGAACCACAAGCGATGGTAGAACGCTCTCTGGCCTTGAGTCAATTAAACCAGCCAGAACCCGTGGAACTGGTTGCTAACTCTGGGGTATCCTACCCAGATTTAGGTCACACCGTACCCATTGAGGTTTTGGTTAACTGGGGTAAACAAGCGATCGCTTTAGTGCGAGATGCATATCCAGACGTACTTTGCAATAGCGATTGGGAATGTGATGTGGAAAATACTAGACTTGTCAATACAGCAGGTCTAGATTGTTACTACACAGATACTACTCTTAGCTGTTACATGTCCGCAGAATGGGTACGCGGTGACGATTTTCTCAGCGTTTCTGACGGTCAAACTCAACGGGACGAATTAGACCCGGAGAAATTAGCCTATCAAATTTTACAAAGGTTAATTTGGGCGAGAAACAACGTCCCAGCCCCTAGCGGTCGAGTACCCGTGTTGTTTACCTCAAAAGCTGCTGATATGCTTTGGGGTACAGTCCAAGCAGCTCTCAATGGCAAACGCATTCTCGATAAAGCTTCCCCTTGGGCTGATCGCTTAGGGCAACTTGTCGTTGCACCTAACTTGACACTCTACCAAGATCCGCAAGCCGGGCCTTACAGTTGTCCTTTTGATGATGAAGGTTGCCCGACTAATTCTTTAGTATTTATTCAAGATGGAGTATTGCAGAATTTTTATAGCGATCGCACTACTGGGCGTCAACTAGGTACTGGTAGCACAGGTAACGGTTTTCGCGCCAGCTTGGGTAGTTATCCCTCTCCTGGGTTATTTAATTTCCTTATTCAGCCTGGTTCTGCATCACTACCAAATTTGATTCAGCAAATGGATGATGGCTTAATTGTCGATCAAATGCTGGGTGGTGGTAGTGGCATTTCTGGCGACTTTTCTATCAATATTGACTTAGGTTACCGAGTCCAAAATGGTCAAGTAATTGGTCGCATTAAAGATACAATGGTTGCCGGCAATATCTACTCAGCCCTAAAACAATTAGTCTCTCTAGGTAGTGATGCTGATTGGAATGGCTCTTGTTATACTCCCTCCCTCATAGTAGAAGGGCTGTCAATTACGAGTAGAAATAAATAAATTGGGCATGGGGCAATTCAATTTTGGATTTTGGATTTGCGATAGCGCAGCGTTAGCGAGTCCGCGAGCGTCTTTTGGATTGGGTTTAAATCTAAAATCTAAAATCTAAAATCTAAAATCTAAAATTCCTTGTCCCCCTCCTCTGCGCTAAATCCTGGGAATTTCTCCGACTGTCTGCTGTGGTGCGATCGCCATATTCGCTACAATACTTTGAAAGTTGTCCATCATCGCTACAATCGTCTGACGCTCAAATAAATCGCTGTTGTATTCCCAAGTAGTTTTGAGTTCGGTTGCAGTTTCTGCGATGGATAAAGTTAAATCGTACTTGGCTGTTGTTGACTCTGTAATTATGGGGGTGACATTTAGTCCCGGTAGTTGCCAAATTTGCGGCGCAGTTTCTAAATTAAACATGACTTGCAAGGGGTTCTGACTCAGAGGATTTTCGGGCAATACATTATTTAATAGTTGCTCAAAGGGAACCTCTTGATTGGCATCAGCACCAGTCACGACTTGCTTGACTTGCTTGAGTAGTTCGCTAAAACTGAGATGTTCTTGAATGTGAATCCGCAATACCAAAATATTAGCGAATAAGCCAATCAGGTTTTGCGTATTTTGCTGACGGTTAGGAATGGTAGAACCAATGAGAATATCTTCGCGATCGCTGTAGCGATATAGTAAAGTCACAAATGCTGTCAGCAATGTCATAAACATTGTCACATCTGCTGTCTGACTTAGGGTTTTTAATTTTTCCCACAACTCGACATCAATATCACAATGCAAACTACTACCCTTGAATTTTGGCGGTAATTTTCGGGGTTTGTCTGTAGGTATTTCTTGTAACTTGCGCACGCTGGCTAATTGTCGATTCCAGTACTTAATTTGTCGTTGTAATACTGGTGTAGTCAATAACTCCCACTGCCATAAGGTATAGTCTACATACTGAATTGGCAAAGCTGGTAATGGTGATGCATCACCTGCACAGTAAGCTGCATACAAACTAGACAATTCTTGGCAGAGAATTGCTAGCGACCAGCGATCGCAAACAATATGATGTAAAGTCAGTAATAGTACATATTCTTGTTGCGGTAATTGTAACAACTTAGCGCGAATCAATGCATCGCCAGCTAAGTCAAAAGGTATATGGGCTTCGATTTTCGCGAGTTGGTGTGCTGTGTTTTCTGGGTCTGGAGAATTCTGTAAATTGATAATATGCAGGTTGACAGTGGGAGTAAGATTAATTACCTGTACTGTTAAACCCTTAACTACCTGAAAGTTAGTCCGCAAGCTGGCGTGACGTTGGACGATTTCGCGAATACTGGACTCTAGAGCCGGAATATTTAAATTACCAGCAATGCGCATTGCCAAAGGCATATTGTAAATAGCATTTTTGCCTAGCAATTGGTCGAACAGCCACAGTCTAGATTGGGCAAAAGATAAAGGAAACTCTGTTTGTCCGGGTGAAACGGGAGTAATTGTCGGTACTGTTTGTCCTAAATCAGTTTGGCGATAACTGGTAATTAACTTTTCTAGTTCAGCTACTGTAGGCGCTTCAAACATACATCGCCAAGGAAGTGTCACCTGATAAGCTTGGCGCAATCGGAAAATAACTTGCATCGCCAACAGAGAATTACCACCCATAACAAAAAAGTTGTCGTGAACGCCAATCTCGTCTTTACCTAAAATGCTGGCAATAATATCAGCAATTACGGCTTCAGTTGGCGTTCTTGGGGGAATAAATTTATGCTCTTGATGTTCCGGCTCTAAATTATGATTTGCTTTTTTATTTTGACTCTGATAACTGCGAATTTTCCCTTGCTGATGAATTGGCGGTAATAACTCAATATTGCCATTAGCTAAATAACGGGCGAATTCACCAGTTTTATATAAAGTTGCACCAGCTTGAGAGTTAAATGGATGGGGAATAAAAACTGTTGCTGTTAACTCTGGGTTTTGGTAGTAACCCATTGCTAGCCCATCGCCACCAATGTATAGTTCCCCTGGGATACCCATTGGTACTGGTTGTAATTGAGCATCAAGCAAATAGATTTGTGTATTATCAATAGGACGACCAATGGGAATATTCGTATCAATATCAGATGCCTTTGTGATTGGATAATAACAAGTTACAGATGTATTTTCACTGACCGAATAAACATTAATTAGCTTTAATTTTGGTGCAGTTTGCAGCAGTTTTTTAACATGAGCAACAGATATGACATCTGTGATTAAAAGTTGCTTTAACTGAGTTAATTCTGCTAGTTTTTTATCTACCATTAACTGAAATAATTCGCCTCTCAGCCATATAGTTGTTACCTGATTTTGGCTGATAGTTTGGGCTAACTCTAGCAAACTAGGTTTATGATTAGGGAGGATAATTAAACGCCCACCATTAAGTAAGCTACCCCAAATTTCTACAGTTGCTTCATCAGCAGTTATGGGAGCTAATTGGAGAATAACTTCTGCGTTACTGAAGTTAGCGTAGTTATTCCCCATAACTAAATTGACTACACTACGATGAGTAATGCTCACACCTTTTAGCTGACTGTTAGCACCAGTTTGATAGATGACATAAGCCAGATTTGCTGATGTTACTGATACTGTAGGATTTTCCTGGGGCGATTGGTCAATAATATCTGTTTCTGTGACTAAGCAAATTAAATCTGCTAGCTGCGGGGGTATATTTGCTAGTAAATGTGTTTGTGTTAGAAGAACTGATATTTGAGTTGCTTCTAAAATTAATCTTAAATTTTCTTGAGGAGCGGTGGGATCTAGAGGTACATAAGCACCCCCAGCTTTGAGAATTCCCAAAAGTCCGATAACTTTCCACAGAGAAGATTCTACACAAATACCTACTAGTGTTCCTGACTGTACACCCAGAGATTTTAAGTAATGGGCTAGTTGATTGGCTAGTTGATTTAATTGTTGATATGTGAGTTGTTGTTCTGCAAAAACTATAGCCACAGCATCGGGTGTCAGTTCTACCTGCTGGGTAAATAGTTCATGAATGCACTTATCTTGAGGATATTCTGTAGAGTGAGGAGTACATTCTGCTAATAATTTATGTCTTTCTCTGGCTGTTAATAAAGGTAAATCTCGCAGTTTTTGCTCTGGATTGGTAAAAATTTCTCCTAATAAATTTTGATAATGACTGTGCATGTTACTCATCATCTCTGAGTCAAACAAATCCGTGCTATATTCCCAAGACAAATAAAAATCACTACCTGATTCAATAATTTTCAAATTAATGTCAAATATTCCGCCTCTTTGCACTCCTAACTCGGATAATACTTCTATATTTAGGTCTAAATTTCTGGGATATTTGGCATCATAAAAGCGACAATGTTTATGCCAAGTAAAGCAGGTAGATATGAGAGGCAAGGAAGTGCGATCGCGCTTATTATTTATTTTGTCTACCAACAACGAAAAAGGCGCTTCTTGATGCTTAATTGCACCAATTACTAGACTACGTACTTGATTAAGTAATTCTTTAAAAGTCGGGTTATCAGGTAAATAACAGCGTAAGACAGAGATGTTAGTAAAGTGCCCTACAACTTTCTGAAAATCTTTCCTGACAGTCCTACCTACCATTGGCGCTCCTAACAGAATTTCTTCTTCACCTGTATAGCGGTAAAGTAAAGCAACAAATGCTGCCAGTGTAATGGTATAAAGGGAGGCTCTTTGAGTTTTTGCTAGCTGTTTGATTTGGTTAATTAATTCTGCATCTAATTTAAAGATGATGCTATCTCCCCTATAAGTTTGTTTGCGGGGATGAGAATGAATACCAGGCCAATTTAAATTCGGTAATTCACCTGCTAGCTGTTCTTGCCAATATGCCCAAAGTTTATCTTGATTATTTGCTAGCATATCATTTTGCCAGCGCACGTAATCTGTATATTGATATTTGGGAAAAGGTAGACTTACAGAATCTAATGATTCGGGATTAGTTTCAGCAGAGTATAAAATCTCAAATTCTTCGAGTAGCAAATCTAAAGACCACATATCCCCGGCTATGTGGTGCATGATAATTAATTGAATATTTCCTTGGGAATTATTATTAAATAACTTGACCTTTAATACTGGCCCAGATTCCAGGTCAAAAATAACATTTGTGGCTAAATTAATTTGTGCTTTTAAATCTGCTTCACACCAAGTAGAAGCATTTATTACCTCTACATTAACTTCTTGATGAGAGTTAATTTGTTGTACTGGTTGACCATTACGAATTGTATAAGTAGTCCGCAGAATTGTATGGCGATTGATAATTTTTTGCCATACTTTTCTCCAAGCTGCTAAATCTATATCTGAGTTAATTCGTGCTACAAGATAAATATTGTTAGCAACACTCTCTGGTGCTATTTGGTAGATAAACCATAGAGCTAACTGTCCGTGAGATAGTCCATAAAAACAGGTGGTTGCTGCTAATAAATTTTGCGAATCACTCTCAGACTGCTGCAGGATTGTGACTATTTCTGCTTCTTGCTCTCGCAGTTGAGCTAACAGCTTAGGAGAGAGATTCTCTCTAACGGCTTCATAGCGTAGGCTGTTGCCCTCCGTCCAGAGCTTTACGTTAAGATACCGTAGCTCTAACAACAACTCATCAACTGTTTTCATGAATACGATTTTCCTTCCTTTACGGAACCCACAGATCTAGTAATCCTATTTAAGTTATGAAATTAGTATGTGTATTAGTATCTGCAGTATGGTTATGGCTTGTTATGGCGTAGCCTAACGCACCAAAATTTCCTTGTACTATTTGTATTTTTACGTATAGTACAGGGCAGAGTAACAATTGAAAATTAGCCAAAAAATGGCTGTTGCCACAATATAAAAACCTATTGGGAGAAAATCGTCAGTATAAGTACCAGTTTTTTATTGTATGTGTGTTTTTACTCAGTCTATTTACGGAAAACTAGGGGAATTGTCAAATATTTGGTATTTGGCAGTTAATAGACGCGATGAATCTGGCACTCAACAGACGCGATGAATCTGGCACTCAACAGACGCGATGAATCTGGCACTCAACAGACGCGATGAATCTGGCACTCAACAGACGCGATGAATTTGGCACTCAACAGACGCGATGAATTTGGCACTCAACAGACGCGATGAATCTGGCACTCAACAGACGCGATGAATCTGGCACTCAACAGACGCGATGAATCGCGTCTCTACAATATGATGTAATATCATTTTGCCGCCTGTCGTTCTAGACTGGCTTCGATTGTACTGTTGAGAAAATGACCGGCGAGAATAGCGCTACTTAAATAGTAGGAATCATCTGATAATTGATGCAGGGTTTCAAATCCGCTACGACGTTGGCGATCGTTTAGTGCCCAATAACGCTGCACAATGGTTGATACTCCAATCAAACCTTCGCCTTCTACTTGTCCTAACATATTATGTTGCAGTAAAAAAGTATACTGGCGCTCTCCATTGTCTAAGCGTCCTTTATACTGCAAAGAAATGTCTGAGCGATCGCTATTTGGAAATATTAGCTTTGTCGCCATCGTAAACCAATTATCCCGATTCCAAGCCACCAAAATCATACCTTTGACATTAATCGGCATACTATTGCGTTCTAGCCAACTTCCTTGTAATGTCCAACGTCCGGGTTGTATTAAAAAAGTATGAGCCACCTTGTTATGTTCCTTGTCTCGCTCGAATACCGCCAAGACACTAAATATATATGTGACAGGCGCAAATGTCAGGCGGTCAATAAATCCAAGTATAGCCTTCAGCAATTTGCAGTGCTAATCTTAACTCAGCATTTAGGCAATGCCTAGCAATGGGCGGGGAAACCCTACATTATGCCCAATGCCCCATGCCCAATGCCCCATGCCCAATATTAATTTCTCCTAAAAGTACTTCTTTGGGTGCGCCTGTAGCGCTGGGGAGGTTTCCGGGAATGTCTAATTGTCGCCAATAAGCTAACACTGCAAAGGCGATCGCTTCTTTAAAATCTGCACTCACACCAGCTTTATCTGTGGTTTCTACGGGTATAGATGGTAATAAAAACTGCAATCGCTGTTTTAAATAAAGGTTGCGGCTACCACCACCACATAACAAAACGCGATCGGGTAGTTGGGGTAAAAAGGTACGATAACTATGAACTATTGAAGCGGCTGTGAGTTCTGTTAGGGTTGCCATAATATCGGCTGCACTAAGTTGGTAGGCTTCAGCATCTTGTAAACACTGCTGCAAATAAGCAACACCAAATAATTCTCTACCAGTTGATTTCGGCGGTGGTAATTGAAAGTAATCTTGGGCTAGCCATTGTTCTACTAAAGGCTGACAAGGTGTGCCAATTGCTGCTAACTGCCCATTTTCATCGTAAGTTTTAGCACCGTTAGTTAAATGCTCTACAGCTAAATCTAATAGGCTATTTCCCGGGCCTGTATCCCAGCCGCGCATTTTTTCTAGCCAATTATCGCGGCGCGGTGGTATATAAGCAACATTACCAATCCCACCGATATTTTGGATACAACGCGCTTCTTGGGGATGACTGAGCAAATAAGCATCAACTCGCGGAACCAAAGGCGCACCATGTCCACCAATGGCAATATCCGCAACGCGAAAGTTACTTACCGTTGTGATTCCGGTTACATGGGCAATTAATGCACCGCGTCCGAGTTGCAAAGTGTAACCTAAAGCAGAATTTTTCCCTTTTTCTCTAGATCCTTGGGGTGGTCGGTGGTAAACTGTTTGACCGTGAGAACCAATTAAACTAGCTGGTTGATGACCAATTTGAATATTTTCGGCAGCTTGTGCAAAAGCAAAAGCGATCGCATCATCGATTTCTGCTAATTCTGCCATTGAAATGGCTTCTCCGGCACACAATGCCAAAATTTTCTCCCGCAGTTCTGCCGGATAGGGATATGTTGCACCAGCAAGTAACTCAACTTTTAAATCTAACTCTCGTCCAGTAATTTCTACTAAAGCAGCATCTATACCATCAACAGATGTGCCGCTAATTAAACCGATAACTTTAGTCATAAATATTAGGACTTACACAATTTGCTATTGTTCACCGTCCACAGTTCACAGTCAACCGTCAACCGTCAACCGTCAACCAAATAAAATTTTTTCGAGTTCCCTTAAGCAACTTCTGTGACTGATGGCATTTGTTTTTGCATGGTTTTGAGTAGAGTTAAGGCTTTTTCATAAGCTTGCTTCTCTCCCCGATTATCAAAGAAATCTGATGCTGTTTGTAAATCCGCGATCGCTCCTTGATAATACCCTAGTTGATAGCGAGCTACACCGCGATTTACATAAGCCATACCATTGTTGGGATTGAGGCGAATAACGTGGGAAAAATCCCGCAACGCACCAAAGTTATCTCCTTTTCTCCCGCAAGCGCAACCTCGGTTAAAGTAAGCTCTGTCATCTTGAGCATCAAGCTTAATTGCCATAGTAAAATCAGCCATCGCTCCTTCAATATCTTGCAACTCTAACTGCGCTAAACCTCTGTCATTATAGATATCTGCAAGTACTACAGGGGTTGAAGTAGGAATTTGACTCAGGGCTAAATTATAATCGGCTATGGCCTGGGAATAATTACCTGTAGCTGCATAAGCTAAAGCTAGATTATAGTACGCACGAAATTCATGAGGCTGAAGTGCGATCGCTTGCTCGTAATCGGCTATGGCTGAGGGATAATCTTGTTGTCTGTAGTTTGCTAATCCCCGATTGAGATAAGCTTGGGCGTTTGTCGGTGATAAATTTATAGCTACCGTACAATCTGCGATCGCTTGATGGTATTGTTGTAAGTGGAGATATGCCAAACAGCGATCGCTATAAGCTTGATGAAAATCACCTTGCAGTTTAATTGCTTGGGTTAAATTCGCGATCGCTTGTTGATAATCGCCGTGCTGAATCTCATTTACCCCTAACTCAAAAAATTCCCTGGCTGTAGTTTGGGTGTGAGATAATGGTGCAGCATTGGCAGCGTGCGTGCAAAAAGTGAAGGTCAAAATTGCGATCGCACTGAGAAATAATCGCCAAAAATCAGTCATAAGCAATATGTTTACTAATTCGTCATTCGTAATACCCTACGGGAAGGCTAACGCCTACGTAATTCGTAATTAAATCGGTACAAACCTCAATTAAATTTCCAAACTTTCAACCAGACTTTAAAACAGAGGTTTCGGAGCCAGCACAGATTTTAACTATGAATTTCCTACTCAGTAAGTAGGCAAAAATCACCACAACTATTTTACGAAACTTAAACCGACTTGAAACCCTTACCAATGTAAATTGTACAGACGCGATTCATCGCGTCTCCGATTCATCGCGTCTCTGACAAATAACAACTAGCCATCTTTAATTACACACCCTATTTACACTAATACAATTAGCGGGACAATCAGCCCCGCTAACCATAATTTGTGCAGCAAACAGTGAGTGAATTACCTGGTTTTATTTCCAGTCTTTATCCGCTTGTTGAAGAACATAAGCGGCTACATTTTCAATTTGATCGGCCTTTAATCTACCCTTAAAAGCAGGCATAGCATTTTTACCATTTGTTACTTGAGCAATAATTGCTTCTGCTGAGTACATGCCATACTTTTCCAAAGCATCCTTTTTCAGATTCTTGTTGGCTTGAACTAAATTCTTGCCACCTGCATGACAAGAAGCACAATTAGCTGCAAATATCTTAGCGCCACTAGCAGCATCTCCAGCTAAAGCGGGACTACTGAAGGCAAAGGTGAAGATGGTAATGCCCAACAGTAATACGGAAATAATTTTCTTCATTTCGTGTTCTCTATGAAACAAAAGCATGATCGGTGATCTATCCTTCATAATTGTCAGTTGAGGCGTTCACCTTCGTCAAAAGACAGGCTGTCGTACTTCGTGCAAATCCTTACCTGAACTAGGTTTTCGGGTTTTTGCTTCTCAGCCACTTCATATCATAATTTGTATCTGTTTTTAAAATATTAACTTTTGTAAAAGTTAACACTCAATAATTAAAAAAACCTGAAGAAAAAGAGGCAGAGGGACAAGGAGGATAATTGTAGAGACGCGATTCATCGCGTCTTTAAATAAATGCCCCATGCCCAATGCCCCATGCCCAATGCCCCATGCCCTATTTCTTTGCCAATTGCGTCAGCGCCTCTTCTGTAACGCGGCAAATTCGCCAATCATCTAAAATAGATGCGCCCATGCTGCGGTAGAAATTTTGCGCAGGCTCATTCCAATCTAAAACGCTCCACTCTAAGCGCCCGCAATTACGCTCAACAGCGATTTGGGCTAATTTGGTTAAAAGTGCCTTACCAATACCTTGACGGCGATATTCAGGCACAACGAACAAATCTTCCAGATAAATCCCTGGCTTGGTCAAAAAAGTAGAATAATTATGAAAAAACAGCGCAAAGCCTACAGCTTGCCCTGCATACTCGGCTAAGATTGCCTCAATATATCTAGGCGAACCAAATAGATGCTCTTTGAGAGCCATAGCATCGCCAGTTACCGCATGAGATAATTTCTCATAATCGGCTAATTGCTGAATTAGGTCAAATAAAACACTGGAATCTTCCGGTTCAGCAAAACGCAAAGTCAAATCGCTACGCGCAGTCATGAGGTTATAGTCAACAGTCCATAGTCAATAGTCAACAGTCAACAGTCCAAAGTCAATAGTCCAGAGTCAACAGTCAAAAGTCAATAGTCAAAGGACTAATAAATAACCTTTGAACATTAACGATTAATCGTTGAACATAAACGATTAACCACTGAACATTAATGATTAACCTTTGAGCAATCACGATTAATCATTGACTGTTGACTATTGACCATTGACCATTGACCATTGACCATTGACCATTGACCATTGACTACTTAAATTAACCACCCTTTTAAGCGTTTGGCAATATGGGGACGACGTAATTTGCGCATGGCTTTACTTTGAATTTGGCGCACTCGTTCGCGAGAGAGATTGAACATATTGCCAACTTCTTCTAAAGTGCAGGGTTCGCTGGTGGTTAACCCATAACGTAAAGAAATGACATCTTTTTCTCTTGGGGTTAACACATCTCCCAACACTTCCCAAATCTCCTGACGCATCATGTGTTCGTTCATTTTTGCTTCAGGAGATTGGTTATCTTCATCCTCTAATAAATCCATTAATTCCGTGTCTTCTTCTTTCCCCACACGGTGATTTAAGGATAGTGCTTGACGCCTGAGTTGTTGTAATTGGCGTAATTGCTGTACATTCATTTCCAAAGCTTCTGCCATTTCGGCTTCGGAAGGATTGCGAGAAAATTTTTGTTTGAGTTCCCGTTGCGCTTTTTTAAGTTTGTTAAGTTTTTCAACAATATGAATCGGTAGGCGGATGGTTCGCGCATCATTAGCGATCGCTCTAGTAATCGCTTGTCTAATCCACCAATAAGCGTATGTCGAAAATTTATATCCTTTATCTGGATCGAATTTTTCTGTAGCGCGATTTAAACCCATTGCGCCTTCTTGAATTAAATCTAGAAAAGGTACTCCGCGATTAAGATATCTTTTGGCAATGGAGACAACTAAGCGCAGGTTAGAGCGAATCATTTTCCGTTTCGCCACTCGACCTTGATACAATCGGCTTTCTAGCTGCTTTTCAGTCATATCTAACTCAGCAGCGATTTGTGCTTTGGTCGGTTGCTGCTCTAAGCTAGATTGTAAAGATTCTTGGATATTTCTGAATTCTTCTAAAAATCTGACTCGCCTTGCTAATTCCACTTCTTCGTCGGGTTTTAGCAAGGGATAACGCGCCATTTCTTTAAAAAACGCGCCTACAGCATCGTCATGCTCGGTTTTATTGTATCCCGATGGACGAGCGGCTGCCATTTCATCACCATCACGTTCTTCTGATTCCACAGTTTCGGGAATCGCAGAATCGTCATCGGCCACTGCTTCTAAACTCTCAAATGATTGTTCTTCAATTTCAGCAGCACTTTCTACTAATATTTCCAGTGTTCCCAATTCAGCAATATTCATAACGTTCCTTTAGGGATTGTTGCTTTGTTTGGTACATAATTCAGTGACAGCTGCTTGCTTGAGGCTTGGTAGTTTCCCTAAGGGAGAAATGCACGTGTCCGGTAGCAAAACAAAAGTTTATGCTAATTTCTCATTAGAAGTTAAAATCAATGTCTAGCTGTCAATGCTTGGTTCTTGCTAGATCAACTCATAACAATACTGGCCTATGCACCCACCAAATATCTCCTCAGCTCCCCTATATATATTCCTCATTCTTTTCTCGATTGCTAAATATGTCAAATTTCCTCAAACTTTCTCAACCTTAACTCAGATAAAAGTTTCAGCTAAACTGCCGAAAAGATTAAATTTTTATTTAATTTTTCAAACTTTTTTAGACTGTTTTGGTGGGCAGTGATGTTAAAAATCATAGCTTACTGCTGAGTTGATTGGGGTTGATTAAGTTTGATGACAGACACAAAATTAGCAATTTAAAAATGGGAATAAATTGTTTATTTGTATAAAAGCATCTCATATACATAAACTATTGAATATCTATCGATAGGGTGAAAATCTGATACCCTACCTAGTAGATATACCAATTGTTTTGAGGATAGTAGAGAAAATGCTTTTGCTGTGTATCGGGGTTATTAATTACTTACTGCATGTATAGTTGAGTGCAATTTGGTGATGTAGAAGATATAAGAGGAAACTTATCAAGTATTATAAGGGATAAAAGTATTGCGAATTACAGTTTATGTCATGGGGCGCAAAAAGTTAAATTATTAGGCAAAATTTGCTGGTTGACGAACCTGAGAATAGCCAAAGAAAAATTTATTTATTAAATTAGAACTTATGTATATTGATGGCGTAAATTTATCCCGTTTGGTAGTGCATGAACCTGGGGAGTCTTATCAATCACAAGCAAATATCAATCGGTGGGTTGAAGTGTTGGTAGATTGTCCGGGAAATTTGGGGTTATTTACCTATCGATTACCACCCCAGTTAGAAATAAAACCAGGTGATATTTTAACTGTACCTTTTGGTACGCAACAAATTGGCGGGATTGCCATTCGCTTATTGACACAGCCTAATAGTGATATTCCGCTAGAAAAAATCCGAGATGTAGAAGATGTGGTTAGTGTAGGATTTTTTCCTGTTGGATATTGGGAATTGTTGAATAAAGTAGCGACATATTATTACACTCCGTTGATGCAGGCGATTAGGGTAGCTTTACCACCAGGATTATTAGGGCGATCGCAGCGCCGGATTCGGTTAACTACTCTGGGAAAGCAAATTACCAAAAACGATAGTGAAAGTAATAATGTACTAACTCAGTCCCTATCTCCTGCGGCTACATTTATTAGTTCTACAGCCCAGCAAATTCTCCAACTTTTGCACGCTCATCCATTAGGCGATTACAGTTTTATCTACCTACAACAAAAAATCAAATCGGCTCATCGGGGAGTGCGAGAGTTAAAGCGATTTGGTTTAGTAGAAAGTTACTTAGAACCGCCAAAATTAACTCGCCCCAAATTACAGAAAGCAGTTACGCTCATAGACACAATTGACGCTGATTTAACTCCTCGCCAACGAGAAATTATTGAAGTCTTGCGCAGGCGTGGGGGTGAATTATGGCACAGTGAATTATTGCAGATTTGTCATACTAGCGCCTCTGTCTTGAAGACGTTGGCAAATAAAGGCTGTATTGTAATTGAAGAAAGGGAAGTATTACGAGCAGAACAGGGGCCTGTAGTTAGTAGCGATCGCCCTAAATCATTAACTCCCGATCAATCTAACGCTTTAGCCAAGATACAAGCGCTTAATGGCTATACTCAAGTGTTGTTACATGGCGTTACAGGTTCGGGAAAAACCGAAGTTTACTTACAAGCGATCGCACCTTTATTAACTCAAGGTAAATCCGCTTTAGTTTTAGTCCCTGAAATCGGACTCACACCCCAACTCACCGATCGCTTTCGCGCCCGTTTTGGTAGTAAAGTTAGCGTCTATCATAGCGCTCTCTCCGATGGCGAACGTTACGACACTTGGCGACAAATGCTTACAGGGGAACCGCAAGTAGTCATTGGTACGCGCAGCGCCATTTTTGCGCCCTTACCTAACTTGGGTTTAATTATCTTAGACGAAGAACACGACAGCAGTTTTAAGCAAGATTCCCCCATCCCCACCTATCATGCGCGTACCGTAGCCCAATGGCGCGCTGAAATCGAAAATTGTCCCTTAATTTTAGGTTCAGCCACACCTTCCTTAGAAACTTTGGTGAGTTTGGGAAATCTAGGAGAAGAAAATTCTTCCGGTTCCTCTCTCTACCTCTCCCTACCGCAACGCATCAACTCGCGCCCTTTACCACCAGTAGAGATAGTAGATATGCGGCGAGAATTACAGGAAGGAAATCGTTCGATATTTAGCAGATCTCTACAAGAAGCTTTACACCAGCTGCAAGAAAGACAACAACAGGGGATATTATTTATCCATCGTCGGGGACACAGTACTTTTGTGTCTTGTCGCAGTTGCGGGTATGTATTGGAATGTCCGCATTGTGACGTATCTTTAGCTTACCACCACACCGAAGACGGTGCGCCGCAACTTTTGCGTTGCCATTACTGTAATTATGCGCGATCGCATCCCAAATTTTGTCCCGATTGCGCTTCCCCTTACCTGAAATTCTTCGGTAGCGGTACACAGCGCGTCGCCCAAGAATTATCCCGTCAGTTTCCCGAACTCAAATACATTCGTTTTGATAGCGACACCACCCGCAACAAAGGCGCACATCGTACCCTTCTCACTCGGTTTGCTAACGGAGAAGCGCATCTATTAGTGGGTACGCAAATGCTCACCAAAGGTTTAGACTTACCCCAGGTGACATTAGTCGGGGTAGTTGCGGCTGATGGTTTGTTGCATCTTTCTGATTATCGCGCCAGCGAGCGAGCATTTCAAACTTTAACCCAAGTCGCCGGGCGTGCTGGTAGAGGCGAAGATCCCGGTAGAGTCATTATCCAAACTTACAACACAGAACATCAGGTAATTGAATCAGTCACAAATCACGATTATCAATCTTTTTCTACTGCTGAATTAGAACAAAGACAAGCCCTTGATTATCCGCCTTACGGTAGGTTAATTTTATTACGATTAAGCAGTTTAGATCCGATTCAAGTGCAAAATACAGCGCAAATCATCACCACAAAATTAAATACAGGCACAGGATGGGAAATTTTAGGGCCAGCACCAGCTAGTATTTTACGTGTAGCAAATCGTTATCGCTGGCAGATATTAATTAAATTTGCTGCTGATGATTTACCGAATTTACCAGACTGGGAAGAAGTGCGATCGCTCTGTCCCCCATCTGTGAGCTTGACAATCGATGTCGATCCATTAAATATTATGTGAAATCAGTTTTTACGGCACATCAATAATATTCTAGAGGGCATGGCACTGCCATGCCCCTACCATCTGTCCTATTCTTTTTTATCCTAGTAGCTTTCATCGATATATTTGGAGAAATCAAATATCAGTATGATAGCAATACTAAATGATTCACAAACGCATATCTTCCTTGTCTCCCTTGTCTCCCTTGTCTCTATAACTAAGTAGGCGAAAACTACCAAACTAGATTACTAAACCTCGTCCATTTTGAAACCAGGAGTAGTGCGGGCATCTTGCCCGCTAAGAAGTCCAGGGAGCAAGATGCTCCCACTACTTTTAAAACTATGGTTCTCAAAGTAGATGTGGTTTAAATGTAAATATATTGTAAACTCTTCCCCATGACAAAGCCCAAAACCTAAAGGCTGGTTTTCTCCCCCGATCGCTTTGTCAGCAGGATAAAAGAGAAATCACAAATAAAAATTTTTCGCCAAAAATTTAAATATGCCATATAATTTTTTGCTAACTTCTGTTTTTGTCGCAGCTAGCCAGGAGAAACTGTGTCCAGTGATACTTTACAACAAGAAGATAGTGTAATAAAAATAGCATCACCTACCTTATATATAAAGATATGAAAGTAGCAGCAACAGAAAATGTATTGTATAAACAAACAATAGATAGGATAACAATTAACGCTCAACAGGAAAATTTAAACGCTATTGCTCAACGCATCAGTCGTGATTGTGCAAATAGTCAGAAATAAAATCTGTAAATCTAACTTTATGAATAGGCTTTAGGAACTTCCAAGTAAAAAACCATTCCCTTGTTCTTGTTTACTGTCAACCGTCAACGACTTAAACGGGAATAATTTACTTTTTGGATTTACCCGATCTAAAACATAGCTGATTGGTAAATGTTTCAGTTGTCATAGTTATCTGTCTAAAACTTAACTTTAATTGAGTGCGAAATAAATGGGACAAGGTTTACTCCAAATTGGGTTAACGCTGTGTATAGTTATACTAATTACGCCTATATTCGGCAGATACATAGCCAATGTCTTTCAAGAAGAAAGAACAGTGCTTGATTCTTTGATGAATCCACTAGAACGGAGCATTTACGTTCTCGTGGGTGTGAGAAGAAAAGAAAATATGACTGGTTGGCAGTATATCAGAGCGGTACTATGCAGCAACCTGTTCATGGGCATTGTAGTATATTCGCTGATATATTTTCAGAAATTTTTACCTTGGAATCCCAACGGTTTAGGTACACCAACCTGGGATACAGTATTGCACACCACGGTTTCTTTTATTACTAACACTGACCAACAGCACTACGCAGGCGAAAATACATTAAGCTATTTTAGCCAAGTAGCGGCTTTAGGTTTTGTGATGTTTACCTCAGCTGCGACGGGTTTAGCGGTAGGAATTGCGTTTATTCGGGGATTGACTGGGAGAAAGCTGGGCAACTTTTATGTCGATCTGATCCGCGCTATTACACGCATATTATTACCTATATCAGTCATTGGCGCGATCGCCTTACTAATATTAGGTGTACCCCAAACCCTAGCCGGAACTCTCAGCGTGAGAACCTTAGAAGGTAGCACGCAATATCTAGCTAGAGGCCCGGTAGCATCCTTTGAGATGATTAAAATGCTAGGCGATAACGGCGGCGGCTTTTTTGGCGTTAACTCCGCCCATCCCTTTGAAAATCCCAATGGCGCTACTAATTTAATCGAAGCGATCGCCATGATTTCCATTCCCGCCGCCATGATTTACGTCTACGGCTTGTTTGCCAATAATACCAAACAAGCTTGGCTATTATTCTGGATGGTATTGGGGATTTTTGTTGTTTTAGTGGGAATAACAGCCACTGCTGAATTACAAGGTAATCCCCTAGTCAATGCCACCTTGGGAGCAGAATATCCCAATTTAGAAGGTAAAGAACTGCGCTTCGGCTGGGCGCAAACCGCAATGTGGGCGGTAATGACTACCGCTACCATGAATGGCGCTGTCAATGGAATGCATGATTCCTTAATGCCCCAAGGATTATTTTCCACTTTATTTAACTTATTTCTCCAGATTATCTGGGGAGGACAGGGCACGGGAATAGCTTATCTATTAATTTATGTAATTATTACCGTTTTTCTGACTGGATTAATGGTAGGACGTAGCCCAGAATTTTTAGGACGCAAAATTGAAAAACGGGAAATTGTTCTCGCCAGTATAGTATTACTCATACATCCAATTGCGGTATTAATTCCCAGCGCGATCGCTCTAGCTTATCCCTTTTCGCTATCGGGGATCACTAATCCTGGGTTTCACGGCATTTCCCAAGTAGTTTACGAATATGCTTCCGCCGCAGCTAACAACGGTTCTAGTTTGGCGGGTTTAGCTAACTCTCAGCCAGCACCCACAGCACTATGGTGGAACCTGAGTTGTTTATTTCCCCTATTAGCCGGACGCTACATTCCCATTATTGCCATTTTGCTACTAGCTGATAATATGTCTCGTAAACAAACAATCCCCGCCACCCCAGGAACATTAAAAACCGATTCTCTGCTATTTACCAGCGTCACAGCTGGCATCACTCTAGTTTTAGCCGTCCTCACCTTCTTCCCCGTTTTAGCCTTAGGCCCCATAGCCGAAGGTTTTAAACTAGCCTCTGGCAATTAGTAAAACTACGGAAATATCCGGTCACAGGGGGACAAGGGAAGGGGGACAAGGTTTTAGCACAACCAAGGATGAAAATATAAATCCTGCCCCCTGCCCCCTGCCCCCTGCCCCCTGCCCCTAGCCCCTAGCCGCTCCATCCTCACTCACCAAATATTATGAATTCAGTTGCAACTACCTCCAAAACCAAACCCCCACGTTCTCGCCAACGCGATCGCCGTCAAGTCAGTAAAAAAAAGAGAATAGGTGCTACGGGCATATACTTACGAGCTATTGGCGATGCCTTTATTAAGCTCAGTCCAGCTAAAGCAATTAAAAATCCGGTAATGTTTTTAGTCTGGATTGCTACATTAATCGCCATAGCAGTCACCATCGATCCCGCCTTATTTGGCGCAGTTGAACAAAATAATCCCCAACTGTTCAACGGCATATTAGCCGGAATTTTGTTTTTAACCGTTTGGTTTGCCAACTTTGCGGAAGCTTTAGCCGAAGGGCGTGGTAAAGCCCAAGCTGATACTTTACGCTCTAGCAAATCCGAGATAACCGCTAAAAAACTCTCTGCTGATGGCGCAATTACTGAAGTATCATCTACCAGCCTCAAACAAGGTGATACAGTTTACGTCGTCGCCGGCGATTTTATCCCCGCCGATGGGGAAGTAGTCATGGGTGTCGCCTCTGTTGATGAATCGGCAATTACTGGAGAATCTGCACCCGTACTGAAAGAATCAGGCTCAGATGTTGCCAGTTCTGTAACTGGCGGTACCAGAATCATCTCCGATGAATTGATTATCCGCATCACAGCTGACGCCGGTAAAGGCTTTGTCGATCGCATGATTGCTTTAGTAGAAGGTAGAGAACGCCACAAAACCCCCAACGAAATTGCCTTAACAGTTTTATTAGCAGTTCTGTGCTTAATCTGTTTATTTGTCGTCGCCACTCTACCTGCATTTGCTTACACCGTTAAAACTCCCATCAACGTCCCCATTTTAATTGCCCTCTTAGTCGCACTGATCCCCACCACCATCGGCGGTTTACTCAGCACCATTAGCATTGCGGGGATGGATCGCATTGCCCAATTTAACGTTATTGCTACTTCCGGACGAGCAGTTGAAGCGAGTGGAGATGTTAATACTCTACTTTTAGACAAGACAGGAACAATTACCTTAGGTAACCGCTTGGCAGAAGATTTCATCCCCATCAACGGACATTCAATGGAAGAAATTGCCAATGTCGCTTGGATTGCAAGTGTATTTGATAATACACCAGAAGGTAAATCGATTCTCCGCCTAGCAGAAAGATTTGGGGCTAGAGTAGACTTCGATCCCAACCACGCCGAACCAGTAGATTTTTCTGCTACTACCCGCATGAGTGGTACTAACCTACCTGGTGGGAGAGAGGTACGTAAAGGTGCAGTTTTAGCAATTAAAGGCTTTGTGCGATCGCGTCACGGGCGAGAAACCCCAGAATTAGATATTGCTTATGAGCGAGTTTCCCAACAAGGAGGTACACCCCTAGCCGTTTGCTTAGATAGGGAAATTTATGGTGTCATTCATCTTAAAGATATAGTTAAACCAGGAATTCGGGAACGATTTGACCAGTTACGCCGCATGGGAGTACGTATCATCATGCTAACTGGAGATAATCAGATTACTGCTGCTGTAATTGCCAAAGAAGCCGGAGTAGATGACTTTATTGCCGAAGCTACCCCAGAAGATAAAATTCTTGTCATTCAACAAGAACAACAAGAAGGCAGATTAGTAGCCATGACAGGAGACGGAAATAATGATGCACCAGCCTTAGCCCAAGCAAATATTGGTTTAGCGATGAACACAGGTACTCAAGCTGCCAAAGAAGCTGCTAACATGGTCGATTTAGACTCCGATCCCACCAAACTCATTGATATTGTCAGTATTGGTAAACAATTGTTAATGACGCGAGGAGCTTTAACTACATTTTCCTTAGCTAATGATATTGCCAAGTACTTTGCACTGATTCCCGTCATTTTTGCTGCTGCTAACTTGCAAAGTCTCAATATTATGCAATTGACTAATACAAATACAGCCATACTTGCTGTCTTGATTTACAATGCTTTGGCGATTCCTGCCTTAATTCCCTTAGCTTTAAAGGGAGTTCAATTTAAACCAGTCACAGCTAATAAACTTTTGCAACGTCATATATTAATTTATGGTTTAGGCGGATTAATTTTACCCTTTATTGCGATTAAATTGATAGATTTGCTGATTACTGCTACAGGATTATTCTAAACAAACTACTCCAGGGATGCGCAAAATATAACCGAAAATGAAAAATCCAATTGAAAATCAGGAGCTATTACAGCTATTATCATTTCTGCGATCGCACAGCCGTAAACAAAAGTTACCACTAGCAATTTTTATTGTGTTGTGCTTAAACTTGGCAATTGCACCCGTAGTTTATGCTGCTGCTGATGGTGAATTAGAACGACGTTCGGCTTGGGCAATTGGTATTTTAAGTTTCATCACAATTGCCATTGTTATTTACCTATTTGTCGTCATTTTTCAGCCAGAACGCTTCTAAAAATTCTTAATTTTATTCAAAATTCAATTCTCACAACGAACGCCTAAATTATATGTCTATTATTCGCGAAATCATCAGGGCTATTCGGGTAACTCTGGTATTGTGGTTACTCACAGCAATTATATATCCCTTACTAATTTTAGTAGTTGGTCAAGGCTTATTCCCATCACAAGCTAACGGTAGCATCATGGTGAATATAGATAATAACCCTATTGGTTCAGCTTTAATTGGTCAAGTATTTACATCCGAGAAATATTTTCACGGTCGCCCCAGTACAGTAAGATATAGCCAAGGTAAAAGAGCCAGACCAAATGGCATATCTGGAGCGAGTAATTTAGCTCCCACTAATCCACTACTACTTGAGCGAATAGTAGAACAAGCTAATCAATTTCAAGAAGAAAGTATTCAACCAACAGCAGATTTAATTTACACATCTGCTTCTGGTTTAGATCCACATATTTCTTTGAAAACAGCTAGGGAACAGGTAGAAAGGGTAGCCCGTGCCCGAAATATTCAAGAAGATGAAATATTACCCTTAATTAATAAATATACCGATGGCAGATTTTTATGGGTTTTTGGCGAGCCAGGGGTCAATATTTTGCGCTTAAATTATGCGCTGGATTTGCAAGAAATTAATCGTCAGCCAAATCAATAACAATTCAAAATTCAAAATTCAAAATTCAAGTATATGTAGTGGATTGACAATTCTAAAATAGTGCATTATCAAAACTCTTGTGGAATGGGCGTCTCGCCCGTTCTGGGCGGACAAGATGTCCACCCCACAAGAAAATTATATTGCAACATTTTAGCTGTGTCAGTCCATTATTTTGGACTGCGATTTATCAATATATTCTATAGGAATCCGATTTGATTTCTGAAAAAATCTAAGTATATGTAGTGGATTGACAATTCAAAAATAGTGCATTATCAAAACTCTTGTGGGATGGGCGTCTCGCCATTGGTGTCAAGTTAAGGCAAGTTAAAACATATTTTCCTTGCTCGGTCAGGGTATCAAACCACTCAAATCCATAGAAGCCCATATCTGTGATCAGTATTCCCCCGATGGGTAAACGCGCTGTTATTTCTGACCACCACTTTGTTTCATTACGTTTGGCATCGGCATCAAAAAATGCTGCCACTGGGCGATGAGTAAATGCTTCAACTACCATTAGCATCTTCCCCCCCAAGACTGAGCCTGTTTTTTGTTGCAGTTGTCCCAAATGTTTTTTGACTGCTTCTAGGGTTGATGCATCCGCAATCCATACAGCAGCGAACGATGATGCTACTGATGTCCACATTGGTGGCACTTCCATCTGCTTATTCTTGGCTGCCAGACGCTCTATTACTTGTTCAAACAGCTTGATAAACAACTGAGCTGGTAATTGAGTTTTACCCACTTGACAAGACTCTATTTTTCTTAACTTGACACCAATGGCGAGACGCCCACCCCACAATCAATAGTTGTATATTTTTTTATTTGGAAGTCCCTTAGTATTACTTAGCATATAAGGTTTTGGGTAGTACAATCTCTGTGTTCTCTGTGTTCTCTGTGGTTAAATAATACCAATTCAAATAGTATTGGCGACAGATTAATACATTGTAGAGGTCATGGCAGTGCCATGCCCCTACATTCGCTTTCATGGGTATAAATTATTTTTGCACCGCAGAGGACGCAGAGGCGCAGAGAATATAAGAGATTTTGATGATTGAGAGAATCTTTTTCCCTAGTCCCAAATTTCAAGCTAACTCATCACGAGAAAATCTCACAGCGAAATATGATAATCTCTCTTTCTTCTCTGTCAACTGTCAACCATCAACCGTCAACGCTATTTTTAAGCTAGTTGACAACTCCCCGCCGTAAAACGGCGGAGATTCTTCTTTCAACCAACGTCGCCTCTAAAGGCAGTGCCCTTAGACGGTCTTACACGTTGTCCAGAAGCAGTAGCGAGATGCCCTCC